>NYTD01000212.1 GCA_002683315.1 Deltaproteobacteria bacterium
CACACTCATTTTTCTTAATAAATGCACCCTTGGGTGTTTCAATCACAATTTCATACATATAGAAAACCAGAACATAAACTATGATACCATGAAGAAAATCATAGACCATATTTTTTGATAGGAAAATTACATGATCACAAAACGATTGATGCTACTCCTTGGACCGGTAACAGGATTCGCTCTGTATCTTTTTCTTTTTTCTGCAATTGGGTATGAAAGTTCCATTACCGCTGGGATCACGGTTTGGGTCGCCATATGGTGGGTGACAGAACCAATCCCCATTCCAGCAACATCAATCATCCCCTTTTTTGCTTTTCCCATGGCCAGTGTTGTTTCCAATAAAGAGATCGCCAAAGCATATGGACACTGGTTGATATTACTTTTACTCAGTGGTTTTATCTTATCTGTGGCGATGGAAAAAAGCGGGGTTCACAAACGTTTTGCACATGGAATGGTGAGAATTATAGGAGGAACGAGTCCAAAAAGAATTATTTTCGGAATCATGATGACATGCGCACTTCTAAGTGCATGGATATCCAACACTGCAACATGTTTAATGATGCTTCCCATCGTGCTTGCCCTCTGCTCACAATGGGAGAATCAAGCCAAACGCGTGATATTACTCTCTCTTGCATATTCGGCAAGTATCGGTGGAATGATGACACCCATTGGTACACCTCCAAATATCATTCTTATGGGTGTTTATGAAGAGAAAACAGGACAAGCTATTGCCTTTTTAGATTGGATGACAATCGGAGTTCCCATCGCCCTGATTCTATTAATACTGACGTGGATATACTTGACATGGTCTATTCCCGCACAAAACAAGGAAACATCGTTCAACTCCAAATTACCAGCAATGTCCAGCTATGAAAAAAGAATCATGATCGTGTTTGTGTGTACAGCAATCGCATGGATGACAAGAAAGCAACCTTATGAAGGGTGGAGCTCACTTCTTTCTATGAACAAAATCGGTGACGACACCATCGGACTTGCTGCGGTAGTTGCTCTGTTTGTCATTCCAAATGGGAAACAAAAAGGAGAAGCGCTTATCACATGGGAAGATGCTCAAAAGATCCCATGGGGCTTGCTTCTTCTTTTTGGCGGTGGTATCGCGATCGCAAAAGCATTTTCTGCATCTGGTCTATCGCAAGCAATTGGAACACAATTGACATTCGTTTCGAATTTCCCACTCCTCCTCATGATTGGGTGTATATGTCTATTTGTTACATTTTTAACTGAGATCACCAGCAATACGGCAACAACAACATTATTGATGCCCATCCTTGCGGCTACCGCACTATCTACACATGTTGATCCACAGCTATTGATGGTTCCTGCTGCTCTCAGTGCCAGCTGTGCATTTATGCTACCGGTAGCTACAGCACCCAATGCTATTGTCTTTGGAACGGATCAGGTAACCGTTTCTCAAATGGCCAAAACTGGCTTTGGTCTGAATCTTATCGGTATGTTCGTGATTACGATAGGCTGTTATTTTTTGCTCTCTTCTTTATAATCTTTGGGAAAAAACAGATACTGTGGGCGAACGCGCCATCCCTTCTTGGGAAAGAAAACTTTTTTGGATGGATAGACAATGCGCTCTCTCTTTCGATAGTGTTTTTTTCTTCCGTAATCTTCTTTATTATTGGCAAGCAGAATCGCTGTAAACTCTCTGTTCGCCACCGCTTCTTCAATCACTGTTACGGAAGAATAAAATGGCCCACCCTTATGCTTGATGTCCCATAGAGCAATCAAATGTGCACTGGGTTTTTTACCCGCAATCACAGGATACCAAGGAGCATGAGGAGAGAAAACAGGCCCATCAATCTCTTGTAATCGAGCAATCAATCGATCTCCTGCAAGTACATCTTTTGACGTTGGAATCAACAAAGAAGGATTCCATGAGACAAACCACAAATGACTTCCGACAAGAACAACCCATCCCCATCTTAGTTTCGGAAAACGATTCCAAATTTCATGAAGAAGAAGACCACAACAAAGCGCACTCCCCCACATTCCTGGTAAGAGAACATTATTGTATCCTCCATGATGCGCCCTCATAATTCCCGAAAAGACCCAAGCCACCCCTGCACAAAGAATCCAGTATCCGTAACCAGAAGAAATCGGTCTACGAACTTTATTCCAAATGCTGTATAGCAATATACCTGTAGCAAAACAAAACAAAACGCCCATCGCATTACGACCAACCATTTTGGCGCTCACTCCGTCAACATGTATGAGCTGAGAAAAAAGACCTTCCATGGGCTTCGATAACAGAATCATGCTCATAATAATACAAGAACCTACGACACCAGCCCAACAAAGAATGTTCCGTTTCTCTCTCAAAAGCCACCACATACTTAGCGCCAATCCGGTCAAAGAGAGCATCATATGTGCAGATAGAATCTCATAGGAAGACAACCATGTTAGACGCCATAAAACAAACGGATGGTGCGCTGGTACTTCAAGAAGATACGTCAAAAACCGACCTTCAGTTACCCACTGCATCCCCCCCAAAAACAGAAGTGACGGCACTGCACTCCACAATGAAAATTGCCATGCGACACGCCAACCAGAATGCCGCCACAACCAAAAGGCAATCGGAAAACCCATAATAGCAGCGTTATGTTTCGTAGCGAAAGCCAAAGACAGGGCCAGCGCACCCATTCGTATTTTTCCTTCACGAACCCACACCATAGACCAAGCCATCAATGCGAGCAATATCCCATCTGCACGAACAATGTCCAAAAAGGCGCCAGTATCTTCATATGTTGAAAGAAAAAAAGCACCTCCACATAGTGCAACACACCATGAAACACCTTCCCATCGCAATGCTCGAACCACAGCGGCACAAGAGAGTAGTCCTCCTACGATCGAAAGTATCCTTCCTGCTGGATAATCGAGCTTTGTACACCAAGCAACACCAGCCAACATCCAATAGTACAAAGGCGGATAAATAAAGGGAATATATTCTTCTGATGGATACGGATACAGATCTTCTCCATTGAGTACTCGATAGCCGTGTAACAGAACCCCTCCTTCCATCCATTCTAAATCATAGGGGTATCCAACTCGAGAAATCACGGTAAACAAAAACAATCCCAACATCACCATACAGAAAACAAGAAGAAATGCGTGTTGAAAGCGTTGTGATTGAATCATGCTTACTTTTGAGAAATAGCTCGCAACGTCGCTTCTACCAATTGATCTTCCATGCTTGTATATGGTTGTGAAGACTCCATTCTTGAAGCCTCTCGTGGAGAAACGTGGTCACCAGTTAAACGTATATTCGTTTCTGGAGCGGTTACAGATGAATCTGAAGTAGAGCATTCTGTACACAATTGCGACAAGTCTGCACAAGGTTCATCTGCTTTGGCTACAGCAGATGGAGGACCACCATATCGCTTAAGTCCCATAGATCGCAGTGCAATCGCTTCTTGTGGAGGAAGCTCTTTCACCCCGCCCAGCTCAATGGCTGTTTTGGTAATAAGCGCAGTGTGCTCTAGAGTCTCTAAATTGCAAAACGCAGTCAATAGATCACCGCCAACGCATACAGCACCATGACGATCCATCAAGACCGCATTGTGATCTCGGATGGCCTCCCCCACCTTATCGGCCAAGTTCTGTGTGCCCGTTGTCTCATACGAGAGTGTCGGCACGACTCCAAGCGTCAGAACCACCTCTGGTAAGACACACTTCGCTAGACTCACATTGGCAATCGTAAATGCAACAGCAAGCGGAGGATGTGCATGCACGATAGCTTTAATATCTGGTCTAGATCGATAACAAGAGAGATGCATCGCCATTTCCGAGGTTGGCTTCCCGGATCCGCGTAGATGTTTTCCGTTCATATCAATCACAACCAGATCATTGTCCGTGAGAAATCCTTTGTGACATCCTGATTTGGTGCATAAAATATGTCCTGAAGGAAGACGAACAGAAAGGTTTCCATCCATAGCAACCAACAGATTACGCTGATAGCAAAGACGACCAATCTCAATTATCTGCTTGCGAAGCTGCGTCTCGTGCATGAAAACTCCTCGTGACTCCCATTGGTTGTATCATCTATTAACTCTTCTGTATATGACTTTCACATTTGTTATACAGAGTCTGTGGATTATTTCGCATTATTCTCCAAGAAATGTATCTGATGAGTTACGAACATATACGTAAAAATGAGACTGGAGCCCGACATGAAAAGTAACTTCATCATTCTGATTATTGGTTTGGGTGCATGCAGTTCATCCGAAGAAGGAGTCAAGATCATAAATTCTGACCCTACTGCAACTATTACATCTCATTCTTCTAATGCAGAGTTCTTCGAAGGAGATGAAATCACACTCGTTGGCCTGGTATCCGATGCCAATCATAGTAATGCACAGCTAAAAGTTCGATGGAACACAGATGTTCGAACACTTTGTGAAGAACAAGAACCCGATATCGATGGCACAACCTCATGCAGAATCGACTTGGAAGCCGGCGAAACACAAATCAAATTGCAAGTACAAGATCCGGAAAGTGCTGCTGCGATTGCAAAGATCGATATCTCAGTCATACCAACAGACAGCCCAAACGTAACAATCCTCTCTCCTGTGGTGGATGGCACCTATTATTCAGACCAATTGATATTATTTCAAGCCCTCATTGAAGACTCTGAAGATGAATCCAGCGAACTTATGTATCAATGGGAATCCAATATCGATGGAGTGCTACCCATCACAACTCCTCCAGATACAGACGGTTCAATCGAGGGATATGTCAATCTCAGTGCTGGACAACATGCACTATCTCTTCGTGTGGAAGATTCGACAGGAAAAATCACAACCGAAAGCATCGCTGTTACTGTGGGAGGGGCCAACACTCCTCCGCTTTGTTCAATAGAATCTCCTGTTACAGGGTCTGCATATGTTCTGGGACAAAGTATTAACTTCGTTGGAATGGCCACAGATGAAGACATTAACAATAGTGTACTGCAAGCTTCTTGGAGCTCAAACATCGATGGTGTATTTGATAGTACACCTCCATTTACGGATGGAAGCCTTACCGTGAGCACAAGTTCATTGAGTGCAGGCACACACACCATTACATTACGTATCGAAGACGAGGTCAACGAAATCTGTACGAGCGGAGTTCAAATCGATATTGGAACACCACCTGCCATCACAATCACAACTCCAATCCAAAGTACCATATACGACATCAACGATCCGATCCTCTTCTCTGCAGAAGTGACCGATCAAGAAGATCTGGAATCCGATATCGCACTATCGTGGTATTCCGATATCGATGGAGAATTCTCTACACAAGGATCTGATTCAAACGGTAACATCTCTTTTTCCGTCTCTTCTTTATCTGCCGGAACGCACAATCTTCTTGTTACCGCAACAGATAGTACTGGCTTAACGGCATCCACATCACTTGTTCTTCAAATAAATACCCCTCCGCAAGCACCGAATGTCACGATTTCTCCCACAACCCCCTACACCACCGATGGTCTCGTCGCGATCGCGAGCAGTGTAGCCGATGCAGACGGTGATGCGATTTCGTACTCGTATGAATGGTTTCAAAATAGCATTCTCACCACACATATCTTATCCACCATCCCAGATACGGAAACTTCCGCTGGAGAGGTGTGGACCGTTCGTGTAACCCCCAACGACGGCTACTCAGACGGCCCTCCTACCGAAGTTTCCACAACCATTGAAAATACGCTTCCTCAAATTTCTTCTGTGACCATCAATCCCAGTACAGTCTATAACGACACCGTTCTAACATGTTCTGCAACAGCAACTGATGCTGACCAAGCCATCACACCAAACTACGAATGGATCGTTGGTACCAACACCTATGTTGGTTCATCACTGGACTTAACAACCACAAATACAATACCCAACGACACCATCACATGCACGGCCACAGCAGAAGACTCAACTGGAGCAACCGATAGTGCAAATGCCTCCATCACTATTGACAACAGATCTCCCTCTATCACGAGCGCTTCTTTATCTTCAAGCCCAGTATACACGAATTCTATTCTCTCATGTTCCGCCACGGTCTCAGACGATGATGGAGAAACGGCTTCAATGAGCTATACTTGGTCTGCTGGAGGACAAGATATAGGAACAGGAGATTCTATCATGCTGGATTCCGCCATGGTCTCGGTTTCTGACACCCTGACATGTACCATCATCGCACAAGACGGATACGGAGGTCAAGATACAACGACCGTGAGCGCAACCATTGAAAATACCGAGCCAACGATACAAAATATCACACTGTCACCATCTTCCCCAAGTGTCTCCGATACCGTTGTATGCTCGGCACTTGCAAGTGATATCGATGGAGACACCCCTTCCTTGCAATTTGTCTGGGATAATCTCACCACCGGCATAAGCTATACAAGCACAACAACCTCGGCAACCTCTGTATCTCTTGAATTAGCTTCTGTTACCATTGCCATTGACGATATCCTATCTTGTACCATCAATGCCACCGATGCGGATGGAGGAATCACATCAACCAGTACAAGTACACAGATTATCAATACTGGACCAACATTTGACACCGATGCATCCATTTCACCCAGTACAGGAGTATATACGGGAACACTCCTCTCGTGTAGTTCTTCTGCGAGCGATCCCGACGACGGGACCCTAAGCCCTACATATGAGTGGTTTGTGGGTACTTCTTCTCTGGCAACAGGCAGCACATACACCATTCTCGCGAATGATACCAATGTTGGCGAGACAATAACATGTGTTGCAACAGCGCACGATTCTTCGGGGGAAGTAGCAACCTCCAATGCAAGCGTCATCATCGAAAACACAGCACCCGTCTTCACATCTACAACCATCTTATACACAACGGCATATAATGATGATGTTCTAACATGTAGTGGGCTATTTACCGATCCTGATGAATCTTTGAGTGTATCTTACGAATGGTCCACGCAATCAGTCATCATCGGGTCAACCAATACACTTGACCTGAGCACAACGTCGGTTTTACCGAGTGAGACAATTACCTGTTCTGTGTCGGTTACTGATACGCAAGGCGCCACCGACAATGATTCTGCAACGCTGTCCATCCTAAATCGCACCCCAGATACACCGACACTATTTATCACGCCAACAAACCCAAC
>NYTD01000213.1 GCA_002683315.1 Deltaproteobacteria bacterium
GCGATTGTAGGCAGAGTAATCTCCCTCGTGCCGTTCATCTTGATTGAGGGCATAGATGCCTCTTTCGGCGACGCTGATTGGACAGTTGATGATGTTGGCAAAGTAGACACCACTGGACTCTCCAACAGGTTCATCAAATTTCCCAATCAGATCGAGTTCTTCACGAGATAAGTCACTGATGGATCCCTTCATCGGTTCTTCTAGAGTGGTTGGATCAATAGCTGTAAAAGCGTTGCGGATGCCTTCCGCAAGTGCCTCATCAGTTTCATCGTCATAGTGTGCCCAAAAGAAGTGAGACAGCCCGTCAACATCTGTTGGGGCTGGTTCAATTGATTGACATCCAACAAGGGCAAGCGTGAGAAGCAACATGAGGTCTCCAATGTTTGGTGTATGGAATTGTAACACGATGGATATTTAGACTACAACTGTATTCTTATACTCGATACGTTCATGTTACTGAAGCGTTTGGCATCAAATGATGTATGATATTTTCCGATAAAGGGGTACGCTGTACGTGTTAGAAGGCATGAACAGAGGAGGGAGATCCATCCGAATCGGACTTCAACAATCTGGAGCCCACTATCCTACATGTTTCTATGGTCAGAACGGAGTGTGGTCTGTTATCGTCGATGAACTGTTAGACTCTTGCCATTATACGCTGAACGGAATGTTTCACCATCCCTGCACCATGCCTCCAGTTTTTGCATATAATCTAAGCCTATGGATGCATCGTCAGAGTTTAATACCTGAGCTGATCCCCTCAATAATTGCCGAGAGAGCAGTACGATGGATTTGGACTTTGCTCGAGTGATACTGACATTCAATCGATTGCGATTGTAGATGAATTCACTTTCCAGTTCGGCTTGCTCTATATCAGCGATGCCATAACTGATGAGGACAACCTCAGCCTCTTGACCTTGCATTTTGTCAACCGTGTCGACAAATGGTTCTGCAAGCCATTCGCGCTTTTCTTTGAGTTGTCGTTTGATTTCGCGTATTTGAACGTGGTGAGGGGAAACGATGAACAGTCCATCTTGCCAAAACTTTTGGTCTCCGCCTTCTGTTTGTGGGTAGAGATCTGTTACCACAAACTTCTCGTCTTTTTGTTTGAGAGAGGTGCGAAGAGCCTCTGTAATTGTGGTACATAGATGTGCTTCGTATGGATTTTCTTGTACTTGTTCAGTGTCCTCAAAGATGCATAGAATCATTGCACGTTCTGGAGCCAAAATGAAACTCAACAATTCATCTGTTTGTGGCAAGATGGGACTTTGTTGTGTAGCGACTTGGGATGTGGCAGGACTGTAGCCATGTTCAGTACCATTCTGATCGCTTTGGGGTATTGTATACAATTCTTCTCTTGAAAATTGGGTCAAGGAATCATTCATCCTCCATCCTTCCAAGAGTGGAAATACGATATTGTTAAAGGGAGCACCACTCTTCTTTGCCAATGCATTCGAATACCGAAGCGCTTCAAAAATTGAACGGGTTAACAGTGGCTCACCATCACTCGGTTCAGGATATTCACCTTTAATGATGGGGGGTAACTGATAATGATCACCTGCGAGTACGATGCGCGTATTCTCATTCAATAGCGGCCAGATTTGTGCAGCCTGTGGTACTGTCATTTGGCTACCTTCGTCGATGATAAGGTAATCAATGGGGGCATGCCTATTGTTTTTATGGGCTTTGACGATTTTTCCAAATGCATAGGACGTACCACTGTAAATGAGTATGTCATTTTCGTGGGTGACATTAGGGAATTCCAATAGGTCTTCTACGTCAAGTACAGGCACCGGTGCATTTTCATCGAGTTCTGGTTGCTCACCACGTTTGAAAATCGGAACAGAGAGGTTCAATTTGGATAGTCGTTTTGACAATCCTTTGAGTAAGTTGTTGATGGCAGCATGGGTAAAAGCAGACAAGAGAATCCGTAAAGGTTTTCCTTGCTCTTGATGGATCTTGATGAGTCCAGCCAAAGCGTATCCCAGAACAAAACTTTTGCCGGTGCCGGGTGGACCCCAAATTAAGGTTGTACTTTGAGAGATCATGGACTGAAACACTGCTTGTTGACTGCTTGCAAATCCCCAAGTGTTCATTTCATTCATTAAATGAGTGTATAAAGGATGGTGTACCTTTGAGGTGGAGGTTGAGGTATCTTTCAACAGGGATACAAATGCGCCGAGGTCCTTTTTCTCTAGTGTATGCTTGATTCTAGAATATAAAGAGTTTGTATAGATACTTCCCAAGTACCAGTGAGATCCTACAGTATTTACGTGGTCGATATCAAACCCGAGGTTGTCATTAAAGCGGAGTTCAACATGTTGGTTACCAGTTTCTTCGTCTACTTCAACAGATTCGATGGCACAAATAAGGGCATGTTTTGTGGATGGCAGCCAAGTAGGTAAAGTGGAATATTTCGCCAAGTCATCATAGGCACTTTGTTCGATTTCTCCATTGGAATCTGCGGTCCATAAGAGATGCGCATTGAATACATCTGGTTCAATGTCCTTAGAACTATGTTCAATGACAAATGTATTGTGTCCTGTGTTTCTCAACAGGTAGGTTGTTTCATTTACCATTCGTTCAAATTGACTTGCATTTCTAGACCGTTTTGCATCAATTCCAGCGATGATAACTTCATTTAAACTGATGAAAGACAATTGCGAAATAATGGTGTCCGTTTTGGTATCCATCTTAGGCAATGCGAATGGTCGCAAGGTTGATAAAGTGTAGTTCTCCAATTCAGGTCTGGATCGAATCTCATTCAATAATAGTTGTAAACTTGAACTTCTGATGTTCATGATGTGCCTGATTTCATCTACGATGCTGTCTGTTGAATGCCCCGTGTGCTCGAATTCCCAAAGTTCATGAATAATTTCAGTATCCATGTAGTTGGACATTTCATAGTGAAGGAGGTCTATTTCACTTATAGGGTCATTTGGTAAGAATACTTTCAGTACATCTTGTAATCTCCAAATTGTTTCGATGGGTAATGCAAAGGTTTGCTTTAACAGTTCAAGCAGGGAAACAATCGGCTCTCTTGCAAATTTATTTGGATTGGCTTCCTTGGGTGAAAAGAAGTGCTGATTGGCTTTTGACGTTCGTAGGTACAATACAATTTTCGATGCTTTGATCACCAAATCGGGGTCTTCTTCGTTTTGGATGATGTCGATCAGTGTATTGATCAAGTTGACTTGGTCATATCGGTCGAAGCTGTACAATTGCAGGGTAAGTTGTGCAGCATTCTTATCCAACTTCTGATGTTTGTCCAATGCTCTGTTTCTTTTGTTGATGTTCTTGATAATGCTTGAATTGGCTTGATCAATGGTTTCCAAGAGTGAGAATACGTATTCAACCAAGGATGTTTGAATATTTGTAAATTGGTCGGATGTTTGAGCAATGAACGTTTTGACACCAGAAGCAAGATACTCCGATCCCTTTTCTGAGACTTCAACAGATATAGATATTGCACACAGTCGTTTCGTCGAAGGTTCCTTTTCAATGGCTAGACAAATTCGAATGTCTTCTTCTCTGGGAAGTAAAAAAGGGATGCTTCCGTGATGAATAATTTCTTGGGACATTAATGCTTGTGCCAAATTGTACAACCGCTGTCCTTTTGCTTTGAGGCTGCCTGAATTGAGCATCAATTTTTGTTGTGCTTCTGGGTTAGCCATTTTTTGAATGACATCCTCAATCGTTTGGATTCCTACTGTCTCTGATGTCAGATATGCTTTGTTCTCTGAAGATATATAGGGCAGTCTTGAAATATTGTTTGTATTCTGAGTCTCCTGTTTGCAATGCTTCATAAATGGACAGAGTTCGCATTCGAAGAAGAGGTGCCACGTCGTTTGATCGGGAGGCAAGTTGGCAATACGCATTAAGTCGTGTTTCAATAGACTTCGTACATGGGGCAAGATGGATGAAAGATTAAATGCTGTATAGTCTGTTTCACCACCTAGCCAAACACCTCCCACAGCCATATCGACTTCTGCATCGATATTATTTGCTGTTAAAATGTGTTCGAGCATCAAGGCATATATTGCCACTTGAATCTTGTGTTTGAGTTGTATTTTTGCAGAGGCTTTTGCATCGACGATACGAAGTTTGTTGATACCAGTATTGGTGATCAAGTCTGGGAAACAATCGGAAAATCTGACAACGGTTTTGTCAATGTGGTACTGGTCATAGAAACTTTGAGGGACTGAAAAGGTAGATTGAAATATCCATTTGTCTTCCTCTATCGAATCGAGGGCTATCAACGTATCCTGAACAGCAAATGCTTTTCCCTTTGGTTTTGGAACAAAACCATTCACACTGACAAGTTTGTCCTTCAGAATATTGTTAATCAGTTCAGTTTCCCATTTGAAACCACCAGATGTCAGCGCTGTCATCAGCTTGCTTTCCTCAGAAGTCTGTTGAATCTGCGGTATGTGCTTGGCGAACGAAGAATTGGATTTGGCCATTTGCCATTGTAAATGACGATCGCATTTGAATAGAAAATAGGCGGCAATTTTACTTGGAGATATTGTGAATAGAGCCATGTTGGTTTCGGAAACTGGTTCAAGAATGGATGATGGACCTTATAGAGTCAGTGTAACATCAGATGTGTACTACATAATTGTATACGTTGTGAGACCAACTGTTTTGACTCTTTACTCAATGTATTGAGAATCCAAGGTGTTGATAATTGTATCTTAGAGTAAAGAGGGTATGATTGTATTTTTGCTTTGAGGAAGCGAATGTTTGAATAGAGAACCCTTGTCGCAGTTGTACCCCTCACTAGAAGTTCTACTTATCCATGATTAGTCTTTGAAATTGTATTATATGTGCGCATAAAATGAAACATTCGAATAAGTCGAATGTTTCATTTTATGCTGAGCAGTTGATTTTACAGGATGATAAAGCAGCGTCTGAACGAAGTGTACTTCATGTGCGTGAGTTGAGGTCCCTCAGATTCAGGCTGTCATTTCGATGCTTAGAATGCTGCGTCGAAAGAGATGTCGCCAGAGATACCCGTCTGATATGCAGAGACACGACGCTCGAAGAAGTTTGCGAGCTCTTGTACATCTTGCATTTCCATGAATGGGAATGGATTATTGGCTTCATAGCGTTTTGGCATGCCGAGCATTTGCAAGCGTTGATTGGCGATGAACTGCAAGTATTCACGCATATCATCCAAAGACAAGCCGATTACACCGTGACTCAATACGTCCTCTGCAAACTGACATTCACACTCAATGGCTTCATCGAGCATGTCAAGGATTTGGGATTTCAAGTTGTCATCGAACAACTCTGGTTCTTCTCTTTGAATTGTTTCGACGGCTTCAAAGGCGAATGCCATATGCCCACTTTCATCACGGAACACCCAGTTGGTACCGGTTGCCAAGCCAGGTAGCAGACCACGTGAACGTAAGTAATACACATATGCAAACGCACCGAAGAAGAACAGTCCTTCAATGCAAGAGGCAAAGCAGATCATGTTGAGTAAGAATTGTTGACGTTCGTCACGGGTACGACACTCATCCAAGTCGCTAATCGAGTTCATCCATTTGAACATGAAGTCTCCCTTCATTTTGATAGAAGGGATTGTTTCAATTGCCGCAAAAGCCTCTTCACGCTCTTTGATATCTGGGATGTAGGTATCGAGTAGAGTCAAGTAGAACTGTACGTGCAAGGCCTCTTCAAAGAGTTGGCGAGACAGATACATCCGTGCTTCAGGTGCATTCAAGTGTTTGTACAAGTTGAGTACCAAGTTGTTGGCAACGATTGAGTCGCCGGTTGCAAAGAATGCAACCAACCGGTGAATCAAGTGGCGGTCAGACTCGCTCATTTTGCGGTTCAAGTCGTTGACATCAATTGAAAAATCAACTTCTTCAACAGTCCAAGTGTTTTTGATGGCATCGCGATATCGCTCGTAAAATGAAGGGTAGCGCATGGGGCGTAGTGTGAGGTCCATACCGGGATCGAGTAGCATGGTTGCTCCTGTAGAAAAGATGTATGTAATAATTTAATGATATCGTAAAACTAGACGTGTCAATACTCTTGTGCAGTTTACTGTGGTGCAGTAAACTACTGACAGGACTCACAAGATTCTGGATTTTCCAAAGAACAAGCCAACTCAGCCGCAGAGCGACGACCCGTTTGTGAACTTTGAGTCGTGGTTGTGGCCGCAATTTTCGCAATCTCTGTCGCTGGACGAGAGCGGAGATAGTATGTGGTTTTCAGTCCCTGCTTCCAAGCGTAGAAGTACATTGAAGAGAGCTTACCGATGTCGGGACTTTCCATGAAGAGGTTCAAGGACTGGCTTTGATCGATGAACGCGGCACGTGCTGCAGCCATGTCA
>NYTD01000214.1 GCA_002683315.1 Deltaproteobacteria bacterium
AATTTTCAAGGAGACTCTTTTGCTATTCATACTTTTGAGGCTGGTTTGAAAGATGGAGTGGCCATTTCAGGTATTCACGTCATTCCTGCCACGCGAATGAGCTGGTTTTCGGCCAAAGAGGCATGTGAGAAATCTGGTATGCGATTGTGTACAGAAAAAGAATGGCTTTCGGTTTGTCAGGGTAGCTTGGCCATAGATGATGATGGTGATGGAGAGTTTGCCGATGATCTTGTCGAAGGAACACAATATCCATATGGTGATTTTCATAATCCGACACGATGCTGGAGTGGTAAAGACCGAAGTAAATTTCGACCTGTGTATACAGCAGAAATGCCTGGATGTGTTTCCAATCAAGGGATCTACGATCTTGTTGGCAATGTAGAAGAGTGGGTAGGAGAAACGCCAGAAAAAGCAGTCTTGATGGGTGGTGCATATGATACTCCCAAAGATAAGGCTCGTTGTTATCGTGCGAACGATACATTTGGACCTGGCTATGCGAATAAAAGAACAGGATTTCGTTGTTGTAATAATTGAACGTGAAAAGATGTCCTCATCAATGAAGTGAATCGTTTTTTGTACGACACGATTCATTTCATGATGAGATTATAGATGAAAGCAAAAAAACGGGCTTTACTGGGGTTTGTAAACAATTTAGGCTTGTCACATCAAGCTCTAAATAAAATGTTGTTCTCTATCGATGATGAAAGTGATTGGAATGATCCACAATTATTAGTGGAACGACTTCATGATTTGGCTCGCGGAAAAAATCACGCGTGGACTTTTGAAAAAGTTTGTAGGGCTCTGGAAGAAGCAGAAGTTTCCATGTGTACATATAAATATCACAATATTCATGTTGTGGGGCAATGGGAAGAGAATTATCCCATCGGTTTACGAACATGTGCATTCGTACCACCAATAGTATTTATACAAGGAGATATATCGATACTAGACCACGAACGCTATATTGCTCTTGTAGGAGCGAGGAAATCTTGTTCTTGGTCTTATGATATACAGAAGAGATTGGCATGTATCTTTGTAGAGCGTGGATATGGTATTGTTAGTGGTTTGGCTAAAGGTCTTGATACAGCATCTCACTTGGGTTGTTTACAAGCGAAAGGAAAAACAATCGCCGTGCTTGCTCATGGTCTTGGTCGATCGATATATCCAAAAGAAAATCAAAAACTTGCACAAGAGATTATAGCAAAAGAAGGCTGTCTAATCTCTACGTATGGATGGAGAGTTACTCCATCGAGAAAAAGATTTTTGGAAAGAAATCACATTCAAGTTGGATTGAGTACAGGTGTAGCCTTTACTGCGGCATCCATGTGTGGTGGGACGGCATATACAATTCGTATCGCCGAGAAAGAGGGGCTTCCTGTAGGATACTTTTTTCATGAACATAGAATATGGGAACCCAGAGCCTTAAATGATGATTACAACTCTTTGCAAAAAGGAATAAAACTGAATTCTCAGCAAGGAATAGATGTCTTCTTGGATAAAATATCTGGTGGGTCTATGCCGTTATAATTCTCTACGATTTAGTAAGGCACAAGCGACAGAGGTTTTGTTGGCATAGCTCAGTTCTGTTCCCACAGCAATACCGTGTGCGAGGCGAGTGACTCTAATCCCTATTGGTTTAAGAATATGTGCGAGGTACATGGCGGTAGCATCTCCCTCTGTATCAGGATCTGTAGCGATTAGGATTTCGGGAGGTTCTTCTCGTTTTAGACGTTCAAGGAGTTCTCTTATGCGTAGGTGTTCGGGCCCAACTCCTTCCAGTGGAGATATACAACCATCCAAAACATGAAATGAACCTTGAAATTCTCCCGTGGATTCAATTGACTCAATGTCTTGTGGGCGCTCTACGACGCAGATGATACTTGTATCTCTTTTGGGGTCAGCACACATTGAGCAGATATCTGTAGGACTGATATTGCAACATATTGTACACCTTTTGATACTATCGGGGAGAGCGCATAGTGCTGTTCCAATTTCTAGGCTGGTCTGTGGATCTTGTTTGAGTAGCCAGTAAATAAGACGCGAGGCTGTTTTCTCTCCTACTCCCGGGAGTCGAGAAAGCTGTGCGATTGCATTTCGTAATGGATCAGGATTGGTCATGGGGGTGCTCATCTTCAAGGGTGAAATGTGCAAATCGAGTTGGGATTTGCTTTGTAAATAGTTGGTATATTCTATTGTTTAGGATCTCCACAGTATGGGCATATCGTTGCTCTTCTCGTTGTCGAAGTTTCCTTTCTTGGTAGCTTTCAAAAATACTATTCTTGGGTTTTGCTATGGGGATAATCTTGTTTGACTGAGGAAAGTGCTGGGAAAACAGTTCACGAACTTCTTTTGATTTGAGTCGTTCTTGAATGTGATCGAGTTTAAACCCTTCAGAGATACCAAGTTTAATGACCGATTTTTTTTGCTCAATAATACAGCTATGATTTGCAAGAACATCATTGATACTTCCAAGATCAACCAAAGATTGTCTGATAGGAGCGAACAAAGAGTAGTGTGTGTCCCTCATTTTTTTATCTTTTGGAGACATTTCTGTAGGGGCTGGTGGAGGAGTATGTTTGGTTTCTCGCAGTTTTTTATGTAGTTGTATATCCTTTGACGGAGGAGTATCTTTCTCTTGGGTCGTTTGCTCTTTGGTAGGAGCTTGTATAGGCTTTTCTTTCTGAGTAGAAGGGGGCTGTATTGTGCTTTGTTGTTTTGATGGTTGTGTATTGATCGAAACAGATGTTTGGGTGACACTTGGTTTTGGCTGTACCTTAATCAGTGATTGAGGAGTTTGGTTTTGTTTTTTTTTTACAGTTTGTTCCCCCCTGCGGGGAAGAGGGTCATCGGAGCTTTCTCTTGCTCTGGGAGATCCTTCTATTTTTCCAAGTCTTTCGATGAGGCTATCAATGGATCGTACGGGACGAATGCTGATCAGTCTCGCGACAGCCATCTCCAATACTAGTTTTGGGCGATTGGAATGTGTGAGTTGTTCATGGACTTCAATCATGACTTGAAAAGATCGTACCAGAACATCTGGAGTGGTTTTGTTTGCGATGGTTTTGAGTTGTTGAAGCTCTGAATCTGAGATATCTAAAAATTGACCAGAATCGTCTGTTAATTGGACCATTGTAGCATTACGAATAAGTTCGAGTAGCTCACTAGAAAACTCACTGAGGTCGTATCCATAGTCATATACGATATTAATAGCATGAAGACATTTGTTGGCATCTGTAAAAACAATCCCTTCAAGCATATTGTAGATGAGGCTTCGATCGATGAGTCCCAATGCGTTGGAAACTTGTTCCAATGAGATATCTGTACCTCCAAAGCTGATGACTTGATCCAATAGGGACTGAGAGTCACGCATGGAACCTTCTCCCGCACGTGCAATTAATTGTAGCCCTCCTTCTTCAACATTGATACCTTCTGCATCGCAAATACTCTTGAGGTGGCTGGTAACGGTCTTTGCGGGAATCCTTTTAAATTCAAATCGTTGAACGCGAGAAAGAATCGTGTCTGGAATTTTTTGCGGTTCCGTTGTTGCAAATATAAAGAGTACATGAGCTGGAGGTTCTTCCAGTGTTTTTAGAAGTGCGTTAAATGCTCCTTTTGAGAGCATATGAACTTCATCGATGATGTAGATTCGTTTGGGAGATTTGGTAGGAAGAAACTGTACGGATTCTCTCAGGTCACGAATGTCATCGACCGAATTGTTGGAGGCTCCATCAATTTCAACGACATCTGGATTGTTTCCGGCAAGAATCTCCAAACAATTGGAACATACACTACATGGATCTAGATTTGGACCTTGTTCACAGTTCAATGATCGAGCCAGTGTACGAGCAGCCGTTGTTTTGCCAACACCCCTTGGACCACTAAATAGGTATGCGTGATGAACTCGATCTCTTGATATTGCATTTTCAAGAGTTTTGGTAATATGTTTTTGTCCGGCAATCTCTTCAAAGCGTTTGGGTCTCCATTTTCGTGCGATGGCGATATAGCTCATGAAGTACTCCTTTTGTATAATTGTATTGTTCAGTATGTTCGGTCGAATACAACAATCAGGCCCAAAAAGAGAGGACACCAACAGCTGAAAGATGATCGGGTTTTCCAATACCCTGTGGGGACCGACACCGTTGCTTCCTCTCGGACCTGGCGGGGTTCACGGATCCACAGTCACTGGGACCCGACCATCATTTAAGATGTTGGTGTCCATGGACGTCCAATAAATAATGGCGGTGAGAGAGGGATTCGAACCCTCGGTAGCTTTCACCACACCCGCGTTCCAGGCGAGCACCTTCAACCACTCGGTCACCTCACCAAGGAAACCATTATTTAGATTGGATCTGACGTTGTATATAACACGATTTTGAAATATGCGAAGAAAAATATTGTGTAACTTGTGGGAAAAAAAAGAAGGGTCAAATGCATTGGTTTGGATGTTGTCTATGAATCTCCTATTCCTAATAATCCGAGCTAATAGACGGAGGCTGGATGTAATCCAAGTGAAAGAAAAATGTACAGAGAAGAGATACATAATACCAATGTCATGCGTTATTATATCTGTAATATAACCTTTCAAATTTTGTTTTGCTCTTTTTGGGACTTCCTTTCTCTAATGCGGCGAAAAAATGTCCGCAAAATTTCTGAGCACTCATTTTCAAGTACGCCAGAGCAAATTTCGTAGTGATGATTTAGTTTTTCTTGATCCATAAGATTGGAGATGCTGCCCAAAAATCCGGATTTGGGATCACGACATCCGAATACACAGCGTTCTATTCTAGAAAGCCAAAGAGCCCCCGAGCACATTGGGCATGGTTCAAGTGTTACATATAGAGTACAGTTTTCCAGTCTCCATGAACCAAGGTGATCTGAAGCTTGTTTAATCGCCAGTATCTCAGCATGAGCGATTGGATCTTGATGAGTTTCACGAAGATTGTGCGCGGCACCAATAATGGTATCTTTATATACTACGATGGCTCCAACTGGAACCTCCCCTTTCTGAGCTGCTTCTTGTGCCAATGCAAGAGCGTGTTTCATCCAAAAAGTGTCTTTTTGTGATATTGAAGTTGCTTGTAGCTGTTCTTTCATGGTAACTCGTATGAAATAAGACTTGGGAGGTAGTATGATTCGAAAACGACTTCGACGTATGCTATCAAAGTGTATTGATGATCTTGTTCCAGATATATCACAACCACCTGTTTTTCCAGAATATATTCATCGAAATACGAAAATCATAGATGCACTTGAATCCTCCAAACGAGCAAAAGAAATTTTTGCAAAAAGAAATTTACCTGCCTGTGAACTTTGTCCGTTGAGAATGGAAGAGACACTTGGGGAAGCGGCAAAAAATTACGGTATTGACGAAGAAGAGTGGATTATTGAGTTAAACTTCGCAATTTTTTGTCGTTTACAAGAAATGTTCAAAGTTTCGTAGTATCATATAGATGAAATTAATTTAAAGGGATGTACCAATGATTATTCTTTTTTTGTCTCCACTTTTTGCGGCTCAACCACAGGATTTGAGTAATGCAATGTCGATTCCAAGTACAGATATCTTGTCTCAGAGCTTAAGCGCAGATCCTCTTGCTACAGCAAACCCTACCAGTTTAGGTGTGATTTATCCTACAGATGGTTCAGATATGGCTGAGTTATACACAGGTGCTGTTGGTATTGCTCCTGAATCGGGGACAGATTTGGGTGCATATGGAGATTCTGGGGATCGTACAACATTTACAGTACAGCTCCAAGTTCCGCCATCTGCGAATTCGATGTTATTTGACTTTTATTTCCTCAGCGCAGAATATCCAGAATTCGTGGGAACACAATATAATGATAAGTTTGAAGCGAATGTCACAGGAAGCGCCTATAGTGGAAATGCAGCAACGGATAGTCTTGGAAATCTTGTAGATGTTAACTCGGCATTTTTTACGGTAGTTCAAAACGCAGATTTACAAGGAACTGGTTTTGATAATGGTGTAGGTGGGGGTACAGGATGGCTCACCATGATTGTTCCCGTAGACCCTAACGATGTTGTGACCATCTCGTTTACTGTGTATGATGTAGCAGACGGAATTTATGATTCTATGGTTCTTTTGGATAATTTTGATTGGTCTGGATCTGATATTGATATACCGGTGATCATCACGCCTATTATTTTGGACTATATATCTCCAAAACGTTCCTCTATTGATGGAGGGATTGTTACGAGTGTCTATGGGCAAGATTTCAATGGAACGTGTTCTGTATATTTTGATGGAATAGAATCAAGTACAACGACTTTTGTAGACTCTACAGAACTTCAGGCCGTCGTCCCAGCACATGCTGCCGGCATAGTGGATGTAGAAGTGTTTTGTGACGGGGTAGAAGGAACTCTGAGTAATAGTTTTACCTACTTTGA
>NYTD01000215.1 GCA_002683315.1 Deltaproteobacteria bacterium
GTCTTTTATTGTTTTTGGGACAATCTTCTGTGTGGGAAAGGTACAACAAGACCATTGGTATATAGAAAATGGTGCCGAAGGATTCACTCGAGCGATGGGGACACACGCTGTTCCATGCGACAATTCGGATCAACTCGCAGAGACCATTCAAAAAATCATAGAAAAGCCTGTTGAACATCTTTCCTTATTTCGCCGTACCCGAGCGGTGGATGTGTACAAAACGGAAACCGTTACTGCTGTGATCGATCGCGACTCTTGTACTCTTATTGATATAAAGACACGACCGACTCTTCTTGATGTCTCCATCGATTCCGAACGCGGACTATCTTGTTTGCAAGAAGCGCTTGGCTATAAAGAGGCACAATATATAACCCAGTATCCTGGCTTATATATGAACAAATCGGTGGTGGTATTACACGGAAGATTTCTAACTCCTTATGGTTGGGAGGGGTGGCGTGGTGCTTTGAACCCCACAACCTGTGATGTATATTCTGTGGTATTGGATGATTTTCGCGCCATACCGGGAGAAGCAAGAGCCATGGCGCAGATAGAATCTCCTCCAGCCGTTCCTGTCAATATACCTCTTGGGGGATTGTTGGTAGAGACGGAAGATGAATCTACTTCAGCGGTGACCGACAATGATTCCGGTGCATTTACTTTACAAAGCAGTGGATCTCAAACCGTCATTCTTCGAGATATAATTCATGCCCCAATTGAACTTCATGATTGTCAGGGAGAGAGGCTTGAGCGATGTACAGATCGCCGTCCAGGTACAGAACTACATACACAAGTAGAAGCAGAAAACGAGGATTTTGTAACCCTTACACATGCTGAGTTCGCGACCGATCCCAGCCCGGAAGAAGATGAATATCTTCTTGCTACGACTTCTGTTTTGTATCTTGCCCCTAA
This sequence comes from Deltaproteobacteria bacterium, assembly GCA_002683315.1. Classification (GTDB taxonomy): domain Bacteria; phylum Myxococcota_A; class UBA796; order UBA796; family UBA796. The sequence continues at coordinate 910 of NYTD01000215.1, forward strand.
GATTGTTGATCTCTATGAGGGGCTTCTTGGAATAGAAAGGATAGAGACCGATAATACATTATCGGTCTTTGTGAATGTCGGTAGAGACTGTGCTAGTGCAATGTTTTATCCTCTGAGAAATGAGATCATTTTACCAGAACGGGCATGGCAGGGCCTTATTGGAACCTGTGGGAATAACAACTGGATAAATCCAAAGGCAAATAATGGGCATGTCAGTAGTACAGTAATCCATGAAATCGGACATGGATTGCATTTTTGGATGTCAACCAATCTTCTGCAAGGATGGGGCTATGCGAGTGCAACAACCGCTGCATTATCCGAAGGTTTTGCTGATGCTGTTGATATGTGGTTTAGGGATTCTGAAAGAGCGATTGTCGGAAGTACAAGCTATGAGTTTATCCGTATTGATGAGAGCTGTTCCACCCATTCAGATGGTTGTGATCTTAATCCTTCCAAGCAGGATTTTAGTGATGCATACTCTTGTCAAGAAGGAACATGTCGTGTTCGTTCATGCATGGAAGATAGCGATTGCTGTGACGAAGATGATTGTGTTGAGACCAATCATTATTGTGATCCTACAATACCTCATCCAGATGCTCCCAACGAGGGGACATGTCGTAGCTTTTATCGTTGGAATGGATTCGCTCATCAACATGGATTTGATACGGAAAAGGGCTGTCATCATCGGTATGGACCTAGTTCTGATGAGTGGATTTTGGGGTCTTCATCAATTTTTCGGTATTGTATCGGTACAACAATGACCATTTTTGCATGGGATGTAGCGAATGACCCAGAGTTCCCAGAGGGAATCGAGGGATCTATGGAACGTTTCTTGGGAACACAAGCTCTATCTCCTGAGGGCAGTGCAGATTTGGTCTACCAATTTTTTCTTCTCGATGATGATGATGGAAATCTTGACAATGGAACGCCCAATTGTGATGTCATCGATCGTCATGCACGTAGTCGAGCACTTGATCAAGCGTGGAAGGTCGAAAGATGTCCAATGAATCCAGATTCGGAAACCTGCTGTTGGGATAGCAATGGATCAGGGGCGGTTGATGATTGTGGACTTGATGAGACCGCAGCTCCCATGTATCCTTTTCCAGATGGTTGTCCTTCTGTTGATAGCAACGTGGGCACGAGCTGTAGTACTATTAGACATTAGTATCCAGATCACAAATACGAATTCAAACCTTCTTTTTCCGTTTAAAAAGTGTCCTTCCAATCGATTTTGAGTGATATTTTTCTCGTACATCAAATCTAAATACAAGAAAACTCCTTCTTACAATCCCAACTCGATCCTCACTTCCATCCACAAAACCACAGCTCGTCGATCACTACGAATCGGCTCACGCTCTTGAATCAACCAACCTGGAATATTACCCCTTAAGACTTATTCAATTGATAATACATTGCTTTTTTATCGTTTTATCAAATGATCTTCTTTCCCAAATAACAGATGACAAGAAAATTTATCTGCCAATTCCTGACTCCATTGCTTGTGTAAACGAGCAAGACAGATGATCAATAATCTTCACGTATTCTCCACTCATTTTTGAGCTAAGATAATCACCGCTTCAATCGTTTTGCCAAGTCCCACCATCAACAAGAATCGTTACAATCAATATGACAGATGACAATCGGATGCCCCCCTTTGATGACACCAATAGAAATGGGCTCCACAAAAAAACAATATACAAAGAGCTCTCTATATGTGTTTTCTTTCGATTACAGTAACAGTATTGTGGATGATTTTCGTCACCTTTACCCTGACTGTCTATACTTTAGAAACAATCACGGGAATTGGTTTAATCGGTGTGGTCTTGCCTTCTCCTTTTTATTGATGGCATATGAGCAGAGCAATACGCACAGGATTTTTCTCGGAGCAAAGGGATAAATATACACACAGGCGTTGTTGAAAAAAGATCGGTACATACCAGTACCGTTAAGTCTATTTTTGCATGGGGGGGAGTATTTTTTAGTTCGTGCTACCAGCGCCACCAAATATTAAAAACAGGAGTATATTCTCCTTTACGGTCTGAGAGTATATTGAGGTATTCTATTCCACCTGAAAGACGCATACTTTTCCATCGATGAACGTATTGTACTGTGATCGAAAAAGAAGTCGAGTCTTTTTCGAGAGTGGAGCTTGTTGTGCTTTTTCCCATAGATTGAAATAAATCATTCTCTGTGAAAACCCAAGATATACTGCTCCATAAAGAAAATAAGTTCTCGGGAAGATTCTCATCGATATCCCATGACTCCAGTTCCCAATCTAGACCAGATGAAAAAACTATGGAAGGATGGATTCGCCATGAAAATGCGGTTCCGGTGGTTAGAAAAATTCCGGTATACCGTTCATCCTTAAATGAAAAAATATCAATTGAATAGCCACTACTCAATGAAAGAGAAAATTTATTTGTATGGAACAATCGATATTTTGCAGACAAAGAAGGAATAAAAAATGAAGAGAACAAGGTTACATCATCGCTAAAACCGTATGCAAATCCTTTGAGACCAATTAATTTCTCTTTTCTGCGCATGGTATATGCTGTGTGCTCAAGAAATGGTGCACCATACTTCCATGTGGGCTGAAAAACTTTGGAAGGATGTCCTTTGGTGACATCTTCTTCGTAGGGAACGGTATGCATTTTTTGTTCCGACACAGAGATGCTTTTGTTTGTTGAAAGAGATATTTTTTGAATCAAAACCGCAGAAGGCAACCGCTTTTTTATATAGTAATCTCCAAGTGGTAGTTGTATGCTTCTAACTTTACCTTCCTTTTTCTCTATCTCTGCGACAACTCGATTTCGAGAACGATCAAAAATCAGATAGCTCCCCACCAGATCTGTTCCGAACACAAGAGAAGATTTTTGGTTGAGGACACTGATGACCAATTGTCTTTGGCCGGAAAGATTATATTCAAATGTTGGATGCTGTGAACCTGATCTTGAGATACTGCTGTGGTTTAAGGTTTGATGAGAGCTATAAGAAAAAGCTTCTTCCAATGTGACCATTCCATCTTGGTTATCATCTGCCGCACCCCGCAAACCACTCACAAAAAAATGAGTAAACAAAGAACCACCGAGTTCATCTACCTCCAAAGAAGATTCCCCCGCAGAGCTTGAAGTAATTAAGACAGCACCATTCAAGGAAGGCTCTACTTCCAAACGAATATCGACCCCTGGTAAAACTTGTCCTCCTTTTTTCCGTACAAGAGCACCTGATTGACATGCATCTATGATTCCCAAACGAATCTTTGCACGCTCGTCTTCTAGAAAGTCTCTGATTTTTTGTAGCGGAAAGACTTCTTTTCCAAGTAACAATCCCTTGTTATCTGCATGTCCGGAATAATAGAAAACCAACTGGGTGTGTGGAGAAATGTTTTCATGTAATTCGGCCAACGATTGCTCAAGTTCTTGATAGCTTGGATTTTGAAGAAGGATAATGTCGTGACTGGAGACACCTCCAAGCTCATGTAAGACTTCGGCCATTTTCTCGACATCATTTTGAGTAAAGCGTAATACCTCAAGACTATTTGGCGCCAAATTGGAACCGACCAATAGTACTTTTTTGGGACTTCCCAATGCATTTGCTTGCAGTAGTCCAGAGCAATACAGACCCAAGACAAAACGAAGAAAAAATCGAAAAAGATAAGATGTATGCATTAATTGCCTTTTTTATGTAATGAAATCCGATTGAAGGTATGGTTGATGGGCAACAAGGCTTGAAAGTCTTTTGGGAAGTCAGAACTACTCAGAACCTTTCTCGCTTTGGCTAAGATTTTTTCTTTTTCCAGAACTTCTTTGGAGGCAACCAAATAAAAGCTTTCAAACTTCGGTGCATCATCCAAACGATAGGATGTGGGTAAAGAGAAAAAGTCACTTTTTTCCAAACGGCCGTTGTGTTCTATTGGGTAATGTAGGCTTATAACACCACGTCCATCTAGGGAAAAGATAACAAAGGAACGATTTTTAGCGTTCTTAATGCTCAATTGAATTTGATCTCCGCTTTGGATCGCATTTCCATCAAACAATTGACTTTGTACTTCCGATTCGACGCGATGAGCGATTAAATGAATGTCTTCTCCTTTTAATCGATATGCGGGATCGTGTTTTGAAGACAAAAGCTCTTTGGAGCTTGGCGAGATAACAATAAAGAGTGCAACGCAAAAAGCTAGAGCTCCAGCTATGATTCGCCCAAAACGTTGGTTTTGATTCTTTTTGTATTTTTTTTGGGTGTTTTGTAGGTGTATTTTACGATTGAGATCTGCTTCAAATTTGGCTGTTGGATGTTCTTGAAATAGAAGTCTGTTTTGCACTTTCATTTCATCTATTCGCGAACGAAGTTGTTCGTCTTCTCTGATGGCGCTTTCAATAGTATGGGCTTCTTTTTCTGAGAGTTCACCCAGCAACCATTGTTCCAGCTTGAGATCGGAAATGCTATTGCTCATTTGCTCTTCTCCTCAAAATTCCTTCCGTTTTCCTTTAAAATCCGTAATCGTTTTCTAATTCCAGATACAGACATCTCCATCACTTCTGCAACTTCTTCTAAGGTCATTTTGTCTACGTAATGTAATACAGCAATCACTCTTGTTGATTTTGGTTCTCTGGAAAAAATCCGATCCAGTATGGAGCGGTTTTGTACCAATTTTTCAATGTCTTCATCCGTCGCGATTGAGTGAAGCAAAGTATCATTGAAGGTTTCAGGCTTTCTTTTTCGACTTCGCAAGCGATTGATGCACAGATCAGTTGCTATTTTATACAACAACGAGGATGGAGCTTGTACGTCAAGTTGCTTCTCTCTTCGCAAAACTTGAACAAAAACGTCTTGCATGACTTCGTAGGCTTCTTCTTTATGTCCGAGCAATCGCATACATCTTCGATGTACCATAGGACCATATTTTTGGTAGAGCTCTTCGATCTTCATAGTTTTGGAGTACCCTGATGACAGTGTGTTTATACTTTGAAAGCAATAAAACAGAAGATCTGAAGGACTTTTGATAGTAAAGAATTCCTTTAAGTCGTTTCTGGCTAAAATGCCTCTTTCCATATGTAATCCAAAATCGTTGTAGAATCTGTAATGAAAGGATCTTTCGATGACATTTCCATACGAAGTAGTGCAAGCCTCATCAAAGATAGACTTGCACTGAAATGTAAAGGAGTCGTTATTGATTATCTTCAATGAAGCCATTGACGTCGTAGTTTGATACAAAATCCCAGATCAATTGTCCAGTGCTTGCACCTTCATAATTGAGATCAAACCACACATGATCCCCACCATGTATTCGATAGTGGACGATTGATGTATTATTTTCTCCGTTGCTATAGAGAGTCTTTTCAATATCTGCGTCACTATTTCGAGTTGCTTCTGTACTCGTATTATTAAAATCGATCCAATAATTCATAACTTCTTCGACAGACGAGTACCCAGGTGCGCCTTCATAGGGAATTACGTAATCCGAAGTTCCGTGAAGACTGATGATTGAGGCAGGATGCGTTGGATTGCAGTCGGAGATTACATCGTCTGTCATGGTTCCAGAGACCGAAGCTACTGCTGCAATCAAATCACTACGATAACAAGCGAGCGCATAGGAAAAGAAAGCTCCGTTTGAATAGCCACTGGTATAGATTCTGTCAGAGTTAATGTGATAGGTTGTGGAAAGATCTTCGATCAGTGCTTCTATAAATCCAAAGTCATCTGCACTGCTTTTGTTGTCTGCACTCGGTAAAGACGAATTCCAATGGGGAGAACCATCCAACAAAGACCCTTGTGGATATACGAGGATAAAGTTTTCTTCTTCAGCCAATGAACGCATATCGGTCCAATTCATGAAGTCAGTAGCGGTACCTCCATAGCCATGAAAACTAAGCATTAGTGGCAATTCTTCTGCTCCATTGTACGAAGAGGGAACATACATGATAAATTCTCTTTCTTCCCCATTATGTGTCAGATTCTCTGTGAACGTTCCTTGAGATACGATGCCGGAGTTTGAATTAGAATTGCCACAACCCATAGTGCAAAGTCCGATTATACTTGTCAGAAAAAACTTTTGTATACCTGTTGATAATATACTTGTATGCGATTTTTTTTTACTAACCTTCACGTTTGGTGAACATTTCGAAGCTGTTTCTTGTATCGAGTCTTCAAAAATGGTGTTTCTTATTTCTATTTTTCTTTGTCTCATGGGCTTTTCCTTTGGTTTATACTTGATGTTTGTCTCCAAGCAATTGATGAACCATTGGAACGTGCAATAAGTGTTACTTTTTTTATTTTTTTCTCAAAAGCTACAAAGGAAATTTATTTCTGGTATGACTGAAGGTTCGTGGAATACACATATGTGCCAACTACGAATGTAATCAACATCGATGCTTTCAAAGCGTTCCAGATTGAATGGTATTAGACGCTCTTATTTTGCGCGACGTACCTTCTGTCTTAAACCAAATGACTAGAGTTGCCTCTTCGAAATTATAATTGTTGTAAATGATTTAGACTTTGTGTGATGACGTCATATGAGCATGGAGGACACTGTTTGACTGAATATAGTGGAACAGCCTTCAATTTTCCTTTTATCAAGTGCGCACCCAAATATTCAATGGAAGAGTGCTGTAGTTGTTTTGCTATATTTTCGGAAAATACAATTGGACGTTGCAAACTTCGGGTCATTCCCTCAATTCGAGATGCAAGGTTGACGGCATTTCCCATAAGGGTGTAGTCTTTTTTGGACTGTGAACCTATGTTTCCTTCGATGACCCAGCCTTTGGCCAAACCAATACCAGTATATAAATATTGGCTGATCGAGTCGTCTGACTGCTGTTCGCGATACGATTCCAAATCATTCAATATATTCAGTCCGGCCTCAACTGCTTGTTGGCTTTTCGTATGATCAAAATACGCCATAATGTTGTCGCCCATGATCTTATTGATCTCTCCTCCGTACTCGACGACCCGCTGTGTACAGAACTCGATAAATTGATTGACCATACGAATCACCTTATGGGGCGGAAATAATTCGGTGAGCTTCGTAAAATTTGCGATGTCTGCAAACATGATGATTCGGTTTTCTTTGTGTGAGGTGATGGTCGTGGGATCGATTCCTGACTTAAAAATATTCAATACACTTGGTTGTGTATACTGAGACAGAATATTTTGGGACGTAAACAGCGTCAGAAGAACTTCTTGTAGTACAGAAGGAATAATTTCAGTTTGATCATCGATGTCTATTAATTTCATAGACCAATCAGCAAATTGAGATTCTTTTTCGATATATTCTACACCAAGACATACAATGTCATAATGTCGTGGGTCCTTCAATATTTTGTCGAAATAGAGTCTGTCGATGATCGCATCATTACCTTCTAAAATCTGAAAAAACAAACCAGAAAAATGAACGAGGAACCCCGTCAGGCCTTTCTCTTTATTTCTCTTGGATGATGTAAGAGCAATTTGTTGCATCTCTTTTTTGGTCAGGCCTTTTGAAGCACGACTTATGTATCGTAATCGTTTCATGTAAACTGCTGTGACTCGCGACAAAATTTGTTCTTCTTTAAGTCTAGTATACTACGGAGCATTTGTATGTACCATTTATCAGTTAAAAATACAATTTTCAGAGTTGTTCGTTCCTTTTCGATGTGTCCAAAGAGACCACGTTAAGTTGAGAATTCTATTCTGTTGTCTCCACTGGACTGACCCCTCATTGGGTATTATGATACTGGTATGGCAGCAAAATTTACAAACACAGTGAAAGGGAATGTACATACCGTAAAGACCATCGCCATCACCGGCGCCTCGCGGGGAATTGGTGCGAGTGCAGCGATCGCGCTCGCTTCTCCCGCTCGACGACTGGTATTGATGGCTCGTTCCGAAGACAAATTGCGTCAAACCCAAGCACAAGTCGAACGTCGCGGTGGACAAGCGATCGTGTTGCCTGTTGATTTATCATCCCGAAAAGGGGCTGAATTGTGCAGTAAACTACTTCTTGAACGCACCGACGGGCAACTTGACGTGTTGATTCTCAATGCCGGAATATCGAACCATTCGGACTTTCTAAACAGTAATCTGGATGCCATTGAATACGAACTTCGCCTCAACTATCTGTCACCACTGGTAATTTTGCGACAATGCCTCCCACATATGGTCACACAACCCGATGGAGGGCATGTCGTCTGTGTGGGTTCACTGGCTTCGCTCATGCCCTTTCCCGGTGAAGTGAGCTATGCGGCGAGCAAAGCGGCACTATTGAGCCTGTTGCGGTCGTTGCGGGTCGAACTTCGACATCAACCGGTAACACTGACAACTGTTTTACCCGGCTATACGGCCACTGAAATGACATCGAAACACCGAAGCCTGCTTCCGGCCATGTCGTCAGAGCGCGTTGGGATCTCCATCGTAAAAGCAGTAGAAGAACGACCACATTTGGTTATTCCAGGGATATCGAACCGTCTCGCTGCCCGCTTGTTTCGAACCTTTCCGGGAATAAGCGATCGATTGCTGGCTCGTTTCGCCTCTCTGCTGGTTCCTTCTGTGAAACAGCCATGAATCGTCCAACTGTGCTTATTCTTGGAGGCAGCGGATTTATTGGACAAGCGATCCAGCAACAGCTTCATGAAGAGTACGATCTCATTACCGCCGATCTAAAGCCAAACTCGTTTGACAACGCCTCTCCTAGGCATCACCACATCATCGATCAGGGTAACCCCAAACATGTGCAGCATCTGCTGTCGGTGCTTGAAGAGTACTCTGATCGATTGGTCGGTGTCATCCACTTAACGGCGTACTACGATTTTCGAAATCAACCAGACAAGCGCTACACGCAACTTGAGCAAACTTTTCCACAACTGCTACGAGGACTGGACGCGTTGCTTCCCGCTGGTGCTCCGATTCTACACAGCTCAAGTATGGCAGCAATGGCGCCAACAGAGCCGGGATATCCTCTTTCGGCCGACAGTCCTCGGATCGGAAGTTGGGCATATCCGCAACACAAACTTGCTATGGAGCGCATCATTGAGTCTTGTGTGCTCAAAAGGCCGGTAGCAGAACTCGTACTCGCAGGTGTATACTCGGATCGAGGCGATCTGGTGCCTTTATTTCAGCAGATTGAGCGCATTCGTCGGTATCGTCCCGAAGCATTATTTTTCCCGGGCAATGCAGATCGAGGACTGACCTATGTTCACGTCGATGATGTCGCAGATGCCTTCGCGCGAGCACTGGTTCGACTTCGCGACCAAACACAGGTGCATAGGTTGCTCATTGGTGAATCTTCTGCAGTCAACTATCGCGAGATCCATGACAGAGCATCGCACATGTTTCACGGGTATCAACTGCCGATCTTTTGGGTGCCGCGCTGGCTGGCTGCAGGTGGAGCCTACGTGCTTGGGTGGATTGGGGACCGCTGCGGCGTTCGACGTTTTCTACGTGCTTGGATGGTTCGATATGCAGGGGAGCACTTTGAGTTTGACCTCACGCTCACCGAGAACTGTATTGGATGGAAACCGAGGGTTCATCTCTGTGAGAGACTACCGACCATTCTTCATTTTGCGAAAAACCAGCCAAAGGATTGGCTAGCAGTGAATCGTGAACGGCCGTGGTAGCATCACCACCGGTTAAAGTTGTCCCACACGACACGTACAATTCGCTTCGTATACTACACAGATTCGACTTTGGGTCGATACAGTTTAGGTACTCAAACTTTTCAAATGACGTCCGAAGGCACGCATTACCATTAGGTGAACCAATGCCTGGCTGGAATTATAAATCAGCCACGGCAGTCGAGGGCAGAACTCGTGGATGGCCGCAATTACAAATGTACCGTTGAATACTTCTCGAAATTCAAAACGACCTTCAGGACTCTCTTCTACATTGGCCAACAATCCATCTGTAATATCAAGTACAGTGTGATGGGCTGTGCCTCCTTCCCTAATTGTGAGTTCCAAAAGGGGAGTCGACAAAAAACGAAAGAAAAACAGTATGCGACGACCTTCGACTCTACAGCGCAAGACGAGCCATAAAAACTGTGGCAGCCAACGAACGTACTCTTCGACAGTCCAGTGCGCATCTTTGTTGGGAGGCAGGGGTAGGCGCTGCACAGAACGAACACGGCGTTGCTCTCGAATGATATGTTGGTCGGCTCTTCTTAGTTTCCGACGCGGGTTTTGCAGGGGAAAACCCTTGTCGTCCATGGATGCGGAAACCGCTTCTCGGAAGCTGACTGCATTGGCTTTTAGCTGTTCCTGTAATGGGTTTTCATCCACCACCATGGTATGTCGCAAGCTGTCGATCAACGGCCCTACCAGATCCAGAGAGCTTGAGCTAAACGTGGAAACCCAACGCTTGGAAAATACTACGTTAATGAAGGGTAGCAAAAACATCAAGCGTTTTTTGCCCATCTCCTCTGCTGTAATTTCGATTAAATCTCGGTATGTTAATCGCTCCGGACCGCCAATATCAAAGGAGCCCGTATAGATTTCAGGATACTCAAGACACAGATGTACTGCACGTAATACGTCTTGAATAGCAATTGGTTGGGTTTGAGAGCTACTCCAGCTTGGTAGTCCCATCACCGGCAGACGCCGCACGAGATTGATGAGGATTTTCAATGATGAGCCTCCTGGTCCAATGATCATACCGCAACGCAAGGTTGTGACAGGAATACCCGTTGCCTGCAATACCTGCTCTACCTCGAATCGGCTGGATAAATGATCGGATGTTTCCCCTTCTTCATCTGGCATCAGTCCACCGACATAAATGATTCTCTTCACTCCAACGACCTTTGCAGCTTTCGCAAAATTATCGGCAATCAGCAGATCCAGATTTTGGAAGGATGCCTGCGTCAACCGAGATGAAGGTACCATTGAATGAATCAAATAGATGAGTATGTCAGTCCCAGCCAAAGCTTTGGTCACGGAGTCCAACGCATAGGCATCGCAGTGAATCCACTGCACTGGATCGCTGGGATCGGGGTGCCTCATTTTATAGGCCGAACGTGTCAGTCCTCGTACGGTATAGTTTTGTACGATACTGTTTCGAATTGCGGTTCCAACAAAACCAGTTGCACCGGCGATAGAAACAATCTTATTAGGCAAAACCACTCCTTATTGGTAGATATTTGACATGCTGATCTATAGCGTAAAAAAACAAATTGTCCATTTCTGATTTCACATCATCAAAGTGTTCTCCTATTTTTCCGCCAGTCTGCGAACAACAAAAATAAGATTGTATCCCCATCATCTTGGAAGAGCTTGTCTTCGTTTCAGAACAGAAATGTAATTACAATGGCGTCATCGTGTGTTTTTTCACGTACAGACGGGAGAAAATTATGCACTTGAAGTCGTTTCTGATAGTAAAGAGAATCGGAGATTCGCCTTTGGAACCCCGTTTTTTAGACAAACATGTCTTCCAATAACAAAGACTTAAGAATGCAAGGACCCAAATGAAAAGAAATCTAACAGTGGAAACAGATGTGATATTTAATGCCGACTTGGTAACGGTCCATCGGGTTATTCTGGATACAGAAAATTATCCAACATACATTGCAAATATTACATCGGCCGACGTAATCCATAAAGAAAAAGATGAATCAGAAGTATCGTTTACCGCCAAAATAGCATTCTTCTCATTTGAGTACTCCATCAAGACAACCAAAGTATCCGATCATCACATTACGTTTGAACAAAAAAATGGCTTCTTTCGATTTCTAAATGGAGAATGGAGACTGAAAGAAAACAATGATACGGTGGAAGGAAAATACATCGTCAATGTTAAGCTTCCTCTTTTCGCCGCTGGAAAAATCGTTGAAAAAGCACTAAAAGTATACTTCCCTGCCATGCTCAACGACTTCAAAAGCGAAATAGAGAGATCCTTCAAAGAAGGATAAAACATTCGCTTTTGAAGCACACGAGGATGTCTTATATTTGGATTTATAGGGCAATGGAGCCATCTAAATCGTAATGTGTGATCAAAAAATAAAAACTTCCGAACGTAATTATTTTATGAGTATGGTTATCCAGTACGAAATTCAACATCTAGTGTTCTTTCTCATTTCTGTATTGCAGAAAAAATATTCCTTCGTGGCACCATAATGAATTGCTTTTTCTTGATTGAGTCCTTGAAGATACAAGGGAGCAAACTATTCTTTGCTCACAGCAAATTTGATCAATTACAGCAACGTGTAGCGATGCTGTTCTGAGCACAAAAACATGTCTTGGCAGGAACGATATCGGCACGAGCACTGCGTTCTTTAAACAGAGCAGTCACACGCTCAAGTTCTTCCGCTGCGTCCCCTCGTTGTTCCAAACAGAGTTTTAGCCCGAGTAACCCCCACATATTGTCTTTCCAAAGTTTGATATCCGCACGATATACTTCTTCAGCTTCAACAAATTCACCCTGTTCAAAAAGCAATGCACCAAGGATGTGTCGTACAGGCTGCATCTGCCCCCAAGGCTCATTGTAGGCTAAGTTAAGAGATAGATCTACTCCTCGTCGCAGATGGTCAAAGGCCACAGAAAAGTCGGAAGGCTTACCTTGTTCTTTGGCAAGAAATTGCTTTCTATATTCAATCTCACCAGCCAACACCGCCGCATTCACCAACAAAATACATGGCCCGTCTTTGGGGTCTTGATACATTAGATTATTGTGAAGAACACGACCGGCCAAAGCCGGGTTTTTCAACGCTTCTTGAAAGAGTTCCTGCTCTGCTTCTGCTTCTGCCACGTTACCCAAAGAAGCATATGCGACACCACGAGCATAATGCTGTGTTGCGATTGATGCGGGGAACACATCTTTGTCAGTATGAAGTGGTTCTTCAAGGATCTCGTTCCATTTTCCAAATCGAATCATCACATGCCATGGCATGGTGACATATGACTCTAAGAAGATGGCTCCCATGGGAATAATGCCGGCCAGCATAAACTGTACTCCTGAATCTTTATCGCCAGACGGAAGCGTATCAACGGCTTTTCGTGCATATCTAATTGCTGTTTCGTATTGTCCATCAAACATCGCGCACCACACCACAAAATGGTGATTGTGCATACGATAAAACTTATAAAACTGCGACTCATTTCCGCTTTGTTCTACATACTTGTCATCCGCTGCAACAGCTGCAATATTGCATTCTATCGCTTCTTTCCATTGTCCAACCCAAGCATCAATATGTGAGGGCATGTGTACGAGATGCCCACAACCAGGCATAAGAGTGCGAAGAACATCGGCAGCTGGGAGCGCCCGCTCTGGAAATGGAGAGAGTTCCAGTGCATGACAGTATAGATGGCAAAGAGCAGGATGATTTTTTGCGCCTTCAATGTTGGCAAAAGCATCTTCCATCACATCAACACACAACAATGTATTGTTATCCACAGGTGAAATTTCACCTGTCTTTGTGTCTTTTGTCCATAGCTGCCATGGGTTTAGGTTCATCAGTGCTTCTACGTAGATGGCTGCGACATCAAGATCGCCACTGTATTTTTCATATAGGGGCTTCATGGCATTGGCAAAAGCTTGATTGAGTTCTGGACTATTACCCATATTCAATTCTGCAGGGTTTGCTGCATCACGAGCTTCAGCCGAGTGTCGTGTTGCCAGTGCATCGATCAAGTCTCTTTCTAATTCTGTGACACTGTCTCGAAGTACCACAGCTTGCTGAATTGCGTCGTAGCCAGATCCAAGACCCGGAGACCAGTTATAGTTAGAGGAAACACAGTATGCGATGCCCCACCAAGCCATTGCACAGCTAGGGTCAATTTCCGTGCACTTGGAGAAACAAGCAATGGCTTGTTCGTGATTGTAGTTCAACATATGTCCAAATGCTCTGACAAACATTTTTTTCCCCTCGATATTGCCACAAGTAACAGTGGTTGCGAAGTGATAATTTTTAGGATCTCCAAAGTCATAATCATTAGGTGACAGTGTCATTTTTTTTCCGGATTGGTTTGTGGATGTTGCGTAAAAGGCATCGAAATAGATGGACTTGATTTGTACATGCTGATCGCAAATTCAAGCTCACTTTGTCATATCTCAAAAGTATACGTCCTGTTGATTTTGAGTGATATTTTTCTCACATACCAAATATCGCGACCAGAAAATCTTTTTTGTACAATACAAATCAGGGTAATTCTACGATCGCAAAGAACCCATCGAAATAAAAAACATAAAGAGGATGCAAAGCCAACAATATCGCCATTGTTTTGGATAGGCCAGAACGGCTTCGCTCAGAATAATTGAAAAGGCTACTTTGGGACTTAGATACAAAAGCTTTTGAATCCAATATCCGTTTGAAAGAGCAAGAATTGTACATGCACGTCTATATATTTATCATGGCAATCTTCACAAATACACTTTGGGGATTCGAATAACATCAAACAGATTCCCATCCAGTCCACAATTGCTCCCAAAAATCTAGCTCATGCTGTGCTCCTTGTCGATAGGTTGCTGCCAATTCCGATTCATCACCACTCACACCATCAAGTTCCTTTTCCATCCAAGCTACAGCCTGTGCAAAGCTCTCATCTGAGTAGCTACGAATCCAATCGGCATAGCGATCATCTTTTGGTAGTGGACCTTTTGCAAGCTCTGTTGCAAGGGTGATATATCCCACACCACAAGGAACCAAAGAAGCCACCCCATGTGCATAGGAGCGCTTCACTTGCGCTCTCAAAAATGCTGTGTATGCGATGGTTGCCGGTGCATCTTTTGCGTGATCAAGTTCTTGCTCAGAAATCCCAAATCTTTTGGCATACACACGATGAAGAACCAACTCATCTTTACGAGTGAACTCGGCCAGCTTATTCCAATACCGTGTCACTTCCTCGGTCGGTGCAAGAGTCGCAAGTTCTTCCAAAACCTCTACATAAGTTAGAAGATAGCGCCAGTCCTGAACCACCCAACGCACAAATACAACAGGGGCTAGGCTACCATCTGCAATACCAAGAACAAAAGGATGTTGCTGACAAGCATGACGAACTGCTTTCGTCTCTGCGCGCATTTGGGCTGATCGGCTTTCAAGCACGACGAGCGACAATTGCCACATAGTCACCCGAATCGTGACCATCTTTAGGCTCTTCTACGCCATGAGGTGCATTAATCGGATGACGAGTCAAGGTTTGTGCAGTACGAACCACCGTAAAACCACAAGCCTCTAAAGCTGCGATTCGCTCTCCTGTTGTATGCCATGTGGCAGCCTGAACAAATGGTAGCGGATATGCTGCTGCTGGCTTCACACCATCAAAAACAGGATGGTCCCATGTTCCAAGAGCGTTGGCCAAGCAATACAGAACTCCGTACCCTGATTCCCGTGGGACATCAACAATCACAATATGACCTCCTGGCCTTAAAGCACGATGTGCTTTTAAAAAAGCTTTGTGCAAATCAGGGATATACGACGTCGAACCATTGTACATAAGAATATCCACTGTATTCTCACCCAATTCAGCTTCCTCTGCGGTACCGATCGACACATTCATGCCCCGCTCTCTTGCTACCGCTGCCATACCTTCTGCTGGCTCAATCCCATTTCGAATATGCACATTGTGATCTCGTGCCAAAATTGTCTCAAAAAGTCCTGTTCCACATCCTACAGAAAGAGCCTCACCATCACCTGGCCAAGCATGAGCAATAAGACGAACCTCACTTTCTAGAAGATCAAGATTTTCAGCAAACCAAGCGTCATAATCGTTTGCAAATAAGTTAAATGTTGGGGAATCTGACATATAATCACCTCATAAATCAATACATACATTTGATGTCTGTTTGTGTATAAAAAACTTCTATAATAGGGATTACAACTATATTTCATCATGTTTTTTTCTGCAATACCTACAGGTAGAGAATTAGAACCCAATTTTCCTCCATAGTATCCATCCTGTCGTTCCATCAGACCATGGTGTCTTGAGCAACATCCGATACCCCCCTTCCACATCAAAAACCAATCTATTCTTCGTAAGTATTGGTCGTGTAATATACCCAAACAAGGCCTCCAAAATTTTTCGGTTCTTCAGGCAGCTACCTGTCCCCACCGTGGAGACTATATCCTCGAACACTCACACATCTCGAAGGAAGATACAATCCCCTGCCAAAAACTTCTGGATTCGAATTCGCTATCGCTTGGAGCGATTAGTACATATTGATTTGATAAAAAAATGAGAGCGTCGGTACATTTTGTGTTGCAACAAGTGATCACACAAGAGAGATGACTTCTTCTTGTTGTTTTGGGGGTAATCGATCAAAGAATGAACACAACACGGTTTGCTTCTCTTTTTCTTCAAGAGTTGGAAGAATTTTTTTCATGGAATTCCAATCATCGAGAATCGTTGTTTTTTTGAGAATATCGATGGCTATCGCTGTTCCTTTTGAATTTGGAAACAGCCACCTCCTTTCGAATTTTTGGGTGTTTTTCTGGTCTGTAAAGCTCAAACAAATCGCAGATTTGGTCAAGGTGTGATGTGTTTGATCTATTTTGATTGCGACCTTAGAGTTTGATTTGGCTATCGCATCTGTGTCTAGGATAATATTTGAATCGGCAACCGTGACCAAATAGACCCCTTCCGTTCCACGAAGGTTGGCTCCTTTTGGAGTCGATAATTTTTCAACCGTTTCTGACATTTCATAATCGAATGCATACTCTCGTCGTAGAAACAAGAAGCGACCACTCATATACATGGTTTCATCGGCATACTTGTATTCAGATACCGTGAAATATTCCCATTCAAACGGGTCATATTTTTCAAATGTCCCGCGTAATATGAATGAATTAAGGTGTGCTATTCGAGGGGAAGCAGAATCTCCATTGCTATCGATAAACCGGAATTTCCTTGCATCTTGAGAAGGTATCTTTCTGTTGCTTGGTACTTTGGATAGGTAGAGTTGGGTTTCTTGTAGGGATGTTGGCTGAGGTCCGTATCCAGGATAGAAAACGTAATAATGATTTTCATCGATTTCGAATACCGCATCTTTGGGCTTGATGTTGATCAAGTCTTGTGCTGTCGTTTGGATGAAGTCTGCTGAAACAGCATCGAATCGTTGCAATTGCTGGACGAGCCAACGCAACAAATGGTATCGGTGTTTGAATCCTGTGTTGAATAGATTCAAAAATTTGATTGGTCGTTTAGAAAAATTTTCATGCCACCAATCATCGTTTTTTCGCAACTTATGATGATAAATACGTTTCAAAGAACGAGTGATTACACCTTCGAGTATGTCTAAGAATATCTCAAAGTCATCTCCTGCAGTTTTTTGCCACAACTCGATGCCTAAATTGACCTGTCCTTTTTCTGGGTGTCTGAGAAAGGTGCGGATCTGGTTAAGAATGGGTTCTAGTTCTTTGTCTCGAGCCATACCTAATCTCCGATGATTGGTGAAGTATTATTTTGAATAATCTAACGATAATTTTACATCGATTACATAAAAGACACAAAAAATTCTACACATCAGGTCAAAAAATACAACCATCCGAATACAATAGATCTACGAGAATCCCAAGCTCAGATATCATGGTGGTTTCAGCATGAAGTCCATACCAATGAACATCCCAAGATTGTACACAAAGCAATTTCATTTAAGGATTCGTAACGGATGGCTCGTTTTCCCTAAAATGCATTCTTGTGATCGGGTGTAGCTATCAAGGAGGAGACGATCGTTAGCAGCCTCCGATAGGCTGAGGCATAGATTGTTCAATGGTATGTGTTTCTTGCACAGATTCTTGGTTCGTTTCAATAAGTATGTAGCCTATGTTCTCTTCTCTGAGAAGAAAGTCAGGAGCACCATCCTGGTTGATATCGGTGAGCACGATATCACGAATTTCTGGTGGATGATAGCTGTATTTTCCTTCTCCTTTGGCACTATGGAGAATACTGCGCTTGCCTGAATCCCATTCCACGACCAAACTGGTGGTGAGTACAGAATTGGGATCAGACCCATCATCATAGTGTCCATCTCCGACTTCATTTTCAAGATAAACAGAATGAATACCAAATTTCTTTTGTTCTCCTGTGAGCAAGCTTCTATGAATTTGATACCCATCTTTGGAAAAAAGATTGGGGACTGGATTTGATTTTGGAGGGTTCATAGGAATGAAGGGAAAGCTGGTTGTTTTGGGCGCTGTTAATGTGCTGAAAAATAATTCTGGCTCATCTTGCCATGACAAATTTATCTGTGCGTGAGGGGGAGGCATGCGATCTCCCACACAAGGTTCTTCGATATATGTTCGCACAGTCAGCTTGGGTACCAATTCAATCGACTTCCATGTTGCCAATCCATCTTTGGCAATAAGACTCCATACTGTTTTGTCTGGGTGAAATTCAAAGCAGTGTTGCTGCAACGCAGACCAATAATCTTCTTTTGGAACATCTCGAAACCAAGAATCCCACTTTTCTATCATTTGTTTTGAAGGAGGTTGGGCTCCTCGAAGAGCGATGGCTTTTATCTCTTCACGACAACTGAGTTTTGAAGGATATAGCATAAGGTAATCTTCTGGTTTACCGTCTTGAAAGCTCTCGTTGTTGAAATAGATCGAGTCCAGAGTCTGTAATGCTCGTAAACCGAGCTGTGCTTTTTTCATCGCATCCGAATCACCGTGATAGTCTAATTCTTCGATAAGCATTGTGATAACTTTTTTGTTTTGAGGGGCAAGCGCAGCTGCGCGCTCAATCCATTTTCTTTTGTCTGCCTTTCTCGCAGCTTGGTACTGTGAAAGTGCCGCATCCAGTGTGGGTTTTGTCTCTGCTAGTAATGATGAACTGACCCATCCTACGTGCGCTCCAGATTGAAAATACACCCATGTTCCTTCTTTCTTTTTTGCTTCTCCTTTGGTTCCTATTGGTAATCCGATCAGTACTTTGCTTTTCACGCTTGCTTCACTGCGGAGATTGGCTGTTGATGATTGAATGTAGAAAAGCTGAACGGAGGGAGTGGAAGACTCTTCGAAAGCAGACTCTTCTTTTACAGCCTCTTTTGGGGATGATGATCGGGATTGAGAAATCTCAGGTTCTTGGTTTTGGCATCCAATTAAGGCTACTAGAATCATTGTCTTCTCCGGAATTATAGTCACCATACCAAATTAACTTCTTTTGATGAATCAGTGCATAAAATCACCAGATGAGGAGATAAAGATGTATTTTGAAGGCCTTTATCAAGGTTTGTCACGATCTCCATAGAACGAGAAAACGTATCAGAGGCATAACCGTTAAGAGAATTCTTTTCAGAAAAACATGATCGTTGAAAGATTCCCAGTGTGTGTCCATCGTTTGTATACACCATGTTGCTGACTCGTTTCGAACTGCTATTTTTGATCGCTACCCCAAGGGTATATGAAATAAACAACCTGTTTCAAGCGCCATCGATATTTCAAAGATCGTGAATGAAAGTTTTGGAGGTCATATTTTGGGCGGGATCTTCGATGGGATTAGAAAACGAGTTCGCTGTCCGTATGCTTCTCCTTATCGATGGAACACTCGGATATACATTTATCTACGAGAATTCCTTTGCTTCATGGGGAGCTGTTTGAATGAGAGGACGCCATCCACATGGAAGTATCAAAATATAGAGCGAAGCATACTGGATTTATATTTTCAGATGCTTTGCAAATGTATACCATACCCAGTTCAAAAATAATCCATGCTCCTGCGTACATTCAATGACCGCTTTTTTTACTCCCCACGTTCCAGAATCTGAATAATCATCCCCAGAAATAATTGTATGTTCATGAGATAGTCGGCGTACTTGACGTAATTGTCTTTGTACTGTTTCGTAATCGTGAGAAGTATCGATGTAAATGAAATCGTATTGTTGGTCATCTTGATCAAGAAATATATCGTCGCGCATTTTTATCAGATTAACATCGGAAAATCCAACATTCCTGAGATGTCTTTTCATTTCTTCTGTAGAGATATCGTATCAGTACGTCTCTAATGATTGGGCAATATCCAACAATAATGGATTGGAAATATACTCAGTAGATGATGGTTCAAATAAGGGCTCTAGACACGAGTAATAATGCTTTTGCAGTTCTATTTTCTGGATATTCTTGCAAGGCAAGATGATAGAACTTCATGGCGTGAACATACATTCCTATCTTGGAATAACAAAAACCAAGTTGTCTAGGTTTGGTATTTTTTGTAGACCATATGAAGGATTTTAGATAGGCATCCTTATCTACGAATCAGTTTGTTCGACCCAAGAAATGTAATCCTTCAAAGGTTCTAGCAAAACTTTTTCATCCATATGTAATTGTTCGTAACTTCTGTCAACCGAATACTCAGTTCTTTTTCTCTGTACATGTGTTTGATGAATAAAGCCTTCTGAGTCGACATGAGGTAAACAGCGCTCGTATATGGTTTTCAGAGTCTGTTCAAGATCGGCAACATAATCGCGAAAGCGAATGACAGTAGAGTTATCGGGATGAGCCTCATACCATTCCTTTTCATAAAGACAATACTCTACTTCAACAGTTTTTCCATAGTGGACAAGCCAAGACCAAGGGATAGCCCCATTGCTGCACACTTCTGGTGCCACACGAAAGAAATTGATGATACTTCGGATTCGTTTGGCTGGATGCCTTAACACTGTCAAAAAGTGTGCGTCTGGAAATCTTTTCTCCAAAACCGATGCGCTGCCAAGGAAATGTCCCTTAATCAAAAGGGTCTTTGACGAACCATCGGCATTCGGACCTGAAAAATACAACAACTTCTTTCCTACTGCCTCTATATTTTCAACCAGGTCTTCTTGCCAAAAATGAATGTTTTCAGGCGTAGGTCTTCCCCATCCGTACCCTTCAGCGAACATTTTTGGCCCCATAGCAAAACTTAGATTCACCAATTGCGAAACAGAAAAAACAACCTCATACGTTTCTGGCTTAAAGGGATGCATCTCCTTGCGTTCTAAGAATTCTGGGCGAATGGCACCCGCAACTATTTTGTATACCTTGTCTTCTGACATCCATCTTCCGAGCAGTTTGGGCAACAGTTTCCACAGCCAAATATAAGGAAAGGATTGTAATAAAAACGGATGCGACACAATCTGCGGATTCTCCTCAAGGTACTGAGACAGCTGCGTTGATCCACTACGAGATCCAGTGATAAAAAACAGCGGTTTTATAATTGATACGCTGCGATACCCGTAAAAAAGAATATCATCCAAGAACCAAGCGAAGGCAAATAATGGGCAGATTGATAAGAATAAAAGCATGTTTAAGAACAGCCGTATACGCATCGATATAAGGACCTCTTCATGTGCAAAAACTGCTTTGGTTAAATAGCGTCGGACGGTTTTTGAGCTTGGGATGTTCGGTGGTCTTGAGACCACAATCCGAAGAAGCAAGTACGGCAGTCCAAAGACCAGTACCAAGGGCATCAGTAACAACAAGAATAATGTTTGCACAAGAATCATTAGACAAGCCATTCCTGTTCCCACAGGAGAAAAGTCTGGCTCATTATCTAGCATATCTGGGATGGGGTTCACTATGGAATCCTGTAGATAAATATAGGGTGAATTTGAAGCGAATCATTCAGCAACACTAGAGTATGTATCTTCCTAAGAGTATTTATTGTAGGACAAATATAATATACGTGCACATGCTTTTGAAAGAGATGCATTGGTTGGCTATTCATAGCAGTCAATCCATCATCCAACACCGATCAAATTAGCATAAAGCCTACTGTCTATTCACAACTCACGATTGGTCTCCTAATTCAAGTCGTTGCTGGCGAAAGAAAACGACTGTGAAGTACCCTAAGATGCTTTGAACATACACATGGATGGATGTTATCATTTCTCTCGATCCCATAAACCGAACGTATCCAATGCAAAACAAATAGCGGATTCAAATCATATTGTTCCGCAATTAAAAGTATCTATTAAGATTCAATTTTTGAGGAGTCGCGTTCGCTGTGCTTTTCAATGAGTGCTTCACTCTCTTCCCAAAGATGGGAGTCAACACTATGTCGTAGAGAGTGAGCTGCAAGGATGTACTTGAATTTGAGCATACCTTTGGAATTGTCCACACAATCGATATAATTTCCGCCTCCCTTTCCATATACTTTAAAAGAGGAGCACAAGAATATTTGTGTTTTTGCACCTTCTTCTACAGGAATACCATTTTCAATCATTGTTTTCATGCCCGGATTGTCTGTGATTCCTTTGGCAAGGTTGGTCGATACAATACCAGGCTCCAAAGAATTTGATGTCACACTGGTTCCTTCTAGGCGTTTGTTGAGCTCTCTGCTGAACACAACCTGCATGAGTTTACTCATCTGGTAGACTTTTAAGGAGTTGTATGGAGTACCTATTGGGTTTAGGTTGGTGAAATCAATAGATCCCATACGTGCTGCAATAGAAGAAACATGTACGATTCTCGCTGGTGCTGATGCAATGAGCGTTTCTTTGAGAAGATTGCACAGCAGAAAGTGTCCAAGATAATTTGTTGCAATTTGCAAATCGATCCCATCGACAGATTCTTGTTGTGGTCCCATCATAATTCCAGCATTACACAGCAGTACATGCATGGGTTTTCCTGTATTTTTATACTCTTGCGCGAAGGTCCGAACAGATTCTAGGCTTGAAACATCGAGCCTCATAGAGGAGATATCTTCTTTGGCTGGGAAGGGACGATCTGCTGTACATTCTCTAAGCTTATTAACGGCTTCTTTGGCTTTTTGGGGGTTTCTACATGCACAAACGACCTGCATCCCCTTCAGTAAGAGAACCCGGGCTGTTTCATATCCAAGACCAGAATTGGCTCCCGTAATAACAGCGATACGTTTCTGACCTTTCACACGTTGTTGTGCAAATCCAAAATCTTCTTTCGCATATTGTGGTGCTATGGCTTTATGGGTAGATTTGGGATCATGCAAAAGGTCTACATACCAGCGAGTCAGATCCACTTTGGAAGGATGGTCTGCAGGCATTCCTGGGCCATAGTCGAAGGCAGCCTCTACGACTCCTTCTTGTGGGTTATCAGAGAGCATTCCTGGACGCGTCATTGTCCAGTCAATATCAGCACATTCTTCTTGGAGGAATAAAGATACTTTATCGTTTCCTTCAAGCGTGGCTTTTTCTTTCATTAAGAAACCAAACGCACCTTTTGCGCTTCTTTCAATCAAATTGCTTTCTTCTCCCTTGAGCTTTACAAATCCACCCGTTTGTACAATCAGTCTTTTCAATCCATTATTTCGCATTGCTGTTACTGTGTTACGAATGGCCTCTGGCATCATGCTTGTTTTGGCACCGATGGGTGGGCCTGCAAGAGATACAACGCAAGTCATGTTTGTACAAGCCTCGTCAAGATCTGCGAGGTTGTTAAGGTCTCCTTTGTGGATTTGGAGGTTTTTATGCTCAGCCCATATAAAACGTTCTGTTGTTATTTTTTCAGGGCTGCGGGTGAGAACTCTAACATTATGTCCTGCATCTAGGGCATGTTGTACGAAATGTTTTCCGCAACTTCCGGTACCGCCAAGTACCAATATGGTTTCTTTTTTATTCATAACATCTTTCTGGGTTTAAAGTTTGGCATCATATAATTTGTTCTGATTGCTTAATTCAAGAACGTGATTTTGGACAGTATTTTTAGAAATCAACGAACCCAATCTTTCCATATATCAAAAGTATCCTCCAGTCGATGTTTGCAATTAAAGGGTTGGTTGAACGGTTAACCACAGCCCAATTCAGCCAATACTCTTTTCCATTGTTGGCGGTTACTCAGGTACATCGGTATAGAGGATTTCTTTTTAGAGCAGAATTTAGCCCTCTTGAGCTGGGGATATGTAATCGGAGGTTATTCTTTTACGGTCAGCTTTACATGTAGCCAACCAAATTCCGGAATACTGACACCGATTGTTCAGGCTGTTTCTGGTGGGTTTGGCGCA
>NYTD01000216.1 GCA_002683315.1 Deltaproteobacteria bacterium
AATCGCACCCCAGATACACCGACATTATTTATCACGCCAACAAACCCAACGGAAGGAGTCGATAATCTCACCTGCCAGATGTCTACCCCTACCGATCCTGATGGAAATGGTCAAACACTTGTTGAAAGCTACGAATGGGAATCTTCCGATGGTACACTGGTCTCCGGAGATACGGTTCTTGCACAAGAGACCTCTGCAGGAGATACGTGGACCTGCTATGGTACGGTCAGTGACGGCATCGACACAGTTGAAATCAGCGAATCAGTCTCTATCGCTTCCGAAGGGTGCCCTGAAGCATCTACCGCACAAACGACAGAAGGACATGAGTACTTGGGATACTGCTGGTACCTTACACTGCCCAACGGAACATGCGATGCGACTTGTGGGAGTGTATCTGGAGGCTCCAATCTTATGACTGAGGCACAAAGCAGCATCACAAGCACACAGATGAACTACTCTTCGGCCGTACAATCAGCCATGCATCTTTTTTACGTCAATGGGAATCCGGGCAATTTTACGGGTACAGGCGGAGGATCTTGGCCTGGTCTTGGATATGCGTACTACAATGGAACATACTATCACCGCGTAAATGGAACAAACTCAGCCGCATTCCCCGGAAATACACGAGGGACGGACAGCGATCGAATGTTTGCCTGTGCCTGTATCCACAGCAATTAAATAAAGAGGATTTCTGTAGAGAGTACGGAAATAAATTAGGCTCATGTTATTTTTTATGACACCGAATCATGAATTGGATACAATCAATGATGGGGATTGTACATGTTGCTGTTATTTTTAGGTTGTGCGAGTCAATCAAATATAAGTGAAAAAGATACACCAGTACCATCAGATGGTGAAAATGGTGAGCATATACATGCAGCTCTATTTTCAGCATCTGCGTCTCGTACCGTTATGGAAACACTGGCAATTGGCCAAACATTATCAAGCATCCATTCTCACACTCTATTTTATTCAGACAATGATGAAATCTATCTCCAAAGAGAACCGGAAGCTCCTGCTTTCGTTACACAAGGAAAAAATGTGCAAGCTCACTCTTTCCAAGAATCCATTCTCATCACTGTAGATGGAACCTTGTATATTCAAAGTGAGGATGAATGGAGTATCTCTCCACTTTCCCAGATAAATGGCCACACTACAGAATCCATACTCTCTACACAAGAAAACCTATTTCTATTCGGTGCTGGTCAACTTCATAGTTGGACCGATGGCACAACCCGACAAATATCCATTACCGATCACACTATTTTGGATGTTGCACTGCATGATACATCGGTTCTCATCAGAACACCCAAATTATATCAGTACAATACAGAAACAAAGGAAACATCCACTCTTTGGGATAAACCGGTCTCTTCACTGGCTGTAGACGGAAATCAAACCATTTGGTTTGCACACATGGATACACTATATAGAAAAGACACAAATGGCTTGATGACATCTTTTCTACTCCCTTCAAATATTACAGACGTGATGGCCAACCCAAAGGGAGTTGGCTTGTGGGTTCAAACCCAAGACACGCATTACTTTTACCGAGACCAAGAGTTTTTTGATATTGGTTGGTTCGGACAACACTGGCTTGATGTAGATGAACATGACCGCCTAATTATTCGTTCTGAAGATCAGCTACAGCGTATTTCTATCGATCGTCCCACTGTAATTCAAGGCCTAAACAAATATGATGCCATCACAACCCGAAAAGAACTGATACTCCTTCCCAGCAATCCACAAACAGTACGTTCTCTCCAAGTCTTCATCGCAGGTACCGAATTGAACGTGCAAGACTCTTGGTCTTTTCAACTCAATCCAGATGACTTTGAAACGGGTGAACACGATATTCACATTGTGCAGCATACAGATGAAGATACACATCTGACCATTCATCCATTCGTCAATCAAGAACTTTCACCTGTATTTTGGGAGGATGAGATCAAACCTCTACATGAAGAAAATTGTGCATCTTGCCATGGTGGAGCAACAGAAACGATATTAACCAGCAAAGAAGAGTGGATTCAAAACATCGATATCATTATCGATGTCATAAGCATTCAAAGCATGCCTCTTGGCGCTCCCCCACTCTCGGAAGAACAAATTACAACCATACGTGCTTGGAAGCAAGGAGGTTTTCAATGATCGTTTTATGGCTCAGCTTAGTCCAAGCTGAGGAAAACTGGAATGATGCCAGCAGACGAGATCTCCATCACTATGTTCGTTCAGCTAGTCTGGATATACGTGGTCACGTGCCTACAATAGATGAAATCCTCTCATTAGAAGAATCTGAAGAATTAAGCGATAACACTCTTGATGAATGGCTTAATTCTCTCGCATTTGAAGAGAGAGTCATCGATTATCACAAAGAACTCTTTTGGAACAAACTCAGTACACAGGTCATTCAAAGAAGAAGGTTGGTACGAATCAGCAATATCTACTACAGTCCAAGCAAACGAAGTACATATAGAGGAAATCGAACTCATTGTGGAGATTTTGAAGCCAACTACGACTCAAATGGACAGCTGATAACCCAAGAACTCGAGGATGGATCCATTCAAGAGGGTTGGGTGTATGCCACTCCGTATTGGGCTCCAGATAGTAGCATCAAATTATGTGCTTTTGATGCTCAAGAAGCCGACTTTTCTGCATCATCAGGTGTAGCATGTGATTCCCTCGATGGACACAAAGAAGTTGACTGTGGGTGTGGACCAAATGTACAGTGGTGCTTTGACAATAACTTAAGAAGCGACTTTACAGATTCTGTGGCCAAAGAAGTCGAAGAGCGTGTTCGAAAGATGCTCAAAGAAAATATGTCATATGATCAGTTTCTGGTCCAACCGTTCGCACAAGTGAATGGACCAATGGTTCACTACTTCAAATATATTTACATCTTTGATGATAAGTTCCAACCCTATGTCGATATCGAGAATCTTCCAGATCTTGCGTACTCCGATAAAGATGCATGGTTAGACGTCGAAACTCCGGATTCTGCACAAGGAATCTTTTCTAGTGCTGCATGGCTTTTGAGGCATCAAACCAACCGTGGACGGGCCAATCGCCTGTATGGAGCTTTTTTATGCAGTGAATTTATTCCTGTCGAAGGAAAAATAGAGGGCCTTACTGGTACCGAACTTCCCAGCCCAGACTTATCTCGCCGAGAAGGCTGTGTTGATTGCCACGCTCGATTGGAACCCATGGCTGCCTACTGGGCAAGATGGGGTGAAGCCAGTCAAAACTATATTGATCCCATATCTCTCCCTTCTTATTCTGAAGAGTGCGCCACGTGTCTCCAATCAAATACATGTAGCACAAACTGTAAAAATAACTACATTGTATCTGCATCACACCCAGATGAAACCCCATATATCGGGTGGTTAAGAAGTGTTGCCTTTCTTTCAGAAACAGAGAGGTTCAATTCCGAATTGGGCCCATCTGAATGGATCTATCAATCTATGGCAGATGGAAGCTTGGCACAGTGTGCGGCATCCAATACAAGTAGATGGCTACTGGGTTGGAACAAAGAAGAGCAGATACAGCAAGACGTTGCCGTTCGTAACTATGCTATGGAATTCGAAAACAGTGGATACTCGTTTCGCTCATTGGTTCGAACCATCATCAAGAGCCCATCATACTGGAGAAGACCATGATTTTTTGGTTTATCGCATGTGGCACCGAGAAAGAGATCTCATCAATCGATGTCCTTCCACAAGAAGAAACACCCATTGAAGTGATTGATGAAGAAGTAGGACAAAGCGACTTAGAAGATTCCACTGACGTCAGTGGACGATTCATGAAACGAATGACCGTCGCTCAAGTTCGAGATTCTATGGAACAAATCACGGGGACGCGTTGGGGGGGCAACACATCCAAATGGAACACCTATTCCGATAGCTTGGGTGTACCTGATTTCCAACAACGCATGGAGCATGACCTCAGCCCAAGTGTAATCTTTCAAAAGTTTCTCAACGATGCTGCCGCAGAGTCCTGCATGGAATGGATGCAAGGAAGTTCCTCCATGTTTTCTGTCGATCCACAATCACAAGACTTGGGAGACATTCGTAGCAATATCGATTTTTTACGATGGCAAATCCAAGGCCACCCAAGAGGAGAGAACCCACCCATCATGAATGATTACCTCGCACTATACCAAAGCGTATATTCTCGAACTGGAGATGCTATGGAAGGATGGAACACCATCTGTATAGGAATATTCACGCATCCCGACTTTTGGATGTATTAGGGAGATACCATGAACATATCACGTCGTAACATTCTCAAAACTCTTCCATTACTTTGTGCACCAACATGGATCACGCATCCATCATTTGCATCAGCACCCACAAAGCCAGACCGACGTTTTGTCTTTGTATATTTTGGAGGAGGATGGGATAATCTTATTTCCCTTGATCCCAGAGATCCGGACATATTTACCGCAGATCGAATCTCCGAAACAGGTATTGAGCTAGGATACGAAGACTTAGATACCAATGACCCACTTATACAAACTGATATCGGTCTCTTTGGCTCGTTTATTGGAAAACTCTCTATGCACACAGACAAAATGGCAGTCCTTCGTGGAATGACAATGGGTTCTGTCGCTCACAACTCTGCCCGGAAACATGCGCTGACAGGTTTTTTACCCGCTGGAACATCTGCGAGAAGATCGTCTCTTTCCACCGTACTTGCAGCGCACCTTGGATCAGACAACCCAATTCCCAATCTTTCACTGGGGGTCGATGCATTCAATCTTGACCAACCCATGTGGGCCAACGCATTTCAAGCCAAAAATATCGATGATCTGTTTTCGGGACTAAGCAAAGCGCCTGAAGATCTCAAAGAACCATCTCGTGATGCTCTGGAAACATTTTTTCGAAAGCAGCAACAACGCACGACACATATAAGAGAAGAAGAGATCTATGAAAACCGACTACTTTCTCGTGAATTACTCAATCAAGATTTGGCACAATACTTCAATCTAAGCTCTACAGATTCACAAAACCTTATGCGCCAAGAGCATTACGGACTTTCCGAAAACCTATATGGGAAAAGTGGCGAATTGGCTTTTGCCGCAGCCCAAGCTCTTACCAACGGAATCTCTCGATGTGTCTCCATCGATATAGCCCAGAGTTTGGATGCACATCAAGGAGATATCTGGGCAAATGATCACGGTCCTCGTATTCAACAAGGTTGTGATGCAGTCGCTCTATTGATGGAAGATCTCGCATCCACTCCATATGATGATTCATCTTCATGGCTTGATCATACAACAATCTGGTGTTTCAGCGAATTTGGGCGTACCGCACTTAAAAATAACAACGGCGGTCGAGATCACAGCCTCATCAATAGCATGATGCTCATGGGAGCAGGTATCAAAGGCGGACAAATAATCGGAGCATCTTCTGATGTAGGAAGACAAGCACAACCTGTGGACTTAGCAACAGGCCTTGTACATGAATCAGGAGAGCTTCTCACCAACAACCACATCGCACGAAGTTTGTTAC
>NYTD01000217.1 GCA_002683315.1 Deltaproteobacteria bacterium
GATCAAGATAAAGCTCGAGGATGCATCGTCATATAATAGTTTGATGGATGCGGAAGCATATAAGGCAAACTGCGAAGGATAAAATTCGATACCAAGTCATAAAAGAGAACTGTCAAAGTTCTCTTTTTTGTTTTTTCTCTTTTGGGCCAAATCGAATAGCCCCTTTGGGCAAGAAGTAGAGAATGACCATTCTGCCATTTGATACGGTAGGAATATGCCAAGATTTCGCCGGGTAGACAGTCCATCCTTCGGGACGGCCATCAAAATCAGGTGTTCCGGAAAGTGCAAAACACAGATCAATCTCACCAAGAGGATGTTCATGTCCTGGTCCGGCACATGGATTTTCGTTTCCATCCATATCTACTGTGTCAACACCAAGAATATTGGGCGCGATTGATTTTTGTAGGCGTCCATAACGAAGAGGATTTTCTCCTCTTGGGCATAGCCATCCTTCATGTATCCCTTGCTCACAGAGAGCCCGAATTTTGTTAAGTCTAGATAAAGGAAACATTTCATTGAGGATATTTTCGATTGGATCGATACTAATATCTAAGGACTGTATCAATGTACAGATAGGCTCAATCGATTTCTGTAATGCTTCTTTGCTCATGTTTTCTCCTCATGAATACTCATGATTCAGTAGGGGTATATTTCGCTATGAGTCGAAGAAGTTTTGCAAATTTTTGCTGAGCTTCGCGTTTCTAAGTTTTTTGATCGCTTTGAGTTCAATTTGACGAATCCGTTCACGAGTAAGGCAAAACTGATTACCGATTTCCTCAAGAGAATACTGTGTGGGTTCTCCTATTCCGTAGCGCATGCGAATTACCTTTTCTTCTCGTGGTGTCAGGTCGGCGAGTGCAGCACCGATTTCTTCACGCAGAGAGGCATCGTCCAATCGTTCATCTGGAGATTTTGCGTTGGGATCTTCGATAAATGAGCCAACTGTACTATCGGACTCATCGGATACAGGGGTGTCTAAACTGATGGGTTCTTTGATAAGTGCGAGGATATCAGCCACTTTCTCTTCCTCGAGCTCAAGATGTTTTGCGATCTCTTTTACAGTTGGTTCTCTTCCTAAATCTTGGAATAAAGCTTGTTGTGTATAGTGAACCTTATTGACAGCTTCAAGCTTATAAATGGGGATTCGAATGGTTCGAGTTTGAGAGTCGATAGCGCGTGCAATGCTTTGTCTTATCCACCAAGATGCATATGTGGAAAACTTAAAGCCTTTTGTCCAGTCGAACTTTTCTACTGCTTTAATTAAACCAAGATTTCCCTCTTGAATTAAATCAGATAGAGGCAGGCCTCGGTAGGAGTATTGTTTTGCGATGCTGACAACCAAACGAAGGTTTGCGGTAATGAGAGTCTGCATCGCTATTTCTGAGTCTGCACCGAGTTCCGCTATTCGTCTTGATATCTCGATCTCATCTTCTCTCTTCAGAAGTGGAATTTTTCCCATTCTCTTGAGGTAGTGATTAAGTAATGATTGGTTAAAGGCTTGATCTGTGCCGGCCATTGTGTCTCCCTCTCCAAATTGGACTCTCTTTGTGAATAACAATGTTCTTTTGATTGTGATAATCAAAAGGACAAAAGTCAAGATGCAAAAGTCATTCCAATTGAAAGTTATGAATAGGATAGATTAGATACATGTAAAAACGGACATACATTATAAAAAGTTGTCACATTTTTTTATGTTTTTTGGGAATATTCCGTCCATTGCAAATTTTTAGGGGTCAGTACATGAAATGGGAATTGGTAGAACAGCTACAGACAGGTGGTCCTGTAATGATTCCCATTGCAATCTTGTCTGTATTGGGATTGATGAGTTTATTGGAGCGAGTATGGTCTTTACCGCGATCGCGTTATCAGGGAAAAGAAGAGCTACGTACATATGTTCGAAAAACAATGGAGCGTGAAGAGCAACTACAGTTGTTAGAAGAGAAAGGACGCCAGCTTGTAGGAATGCTTCATAAAAAGACTTTTTTGCTCGGTATTGTCGCAAGTGTAGCTCCGATGCTGGGTCTTCTTGGAACTGTATTAGGGATGATCGTTACATTCTCTGATATTCAAGAAGTTGGTGTTGGAGATGCAGGGGCATTGGCAGGAGGAATTTCACAAGCCTTGATGACCACATTTGTTGGGCTATGTGTTGGTATACCAGCCCTTGTTGCTCATCGATGGGTTCTTCGCGAAATCGATGATATAGCTCTTGATTGGGAAGAGTCTTGTCGTGCAGAGTTAGAGAAAGATGTATGAATTTCCGATCGACAGCCAGAGAAGAGGTTCGGATAGAACTAACTCCACTTATCGATATCATCTTTCAGTTGGTTCTTTTTTTTATGGTCTCTACCACTTTTGACGAAGATCCTGCGATTGATATTGCGCTTCCAGAATCATCAAGTGAGCAGGTTGTTTCAAAGGATGTCAGTACAGAGATTTGGATAGATAAGAAAGGTGTGATTTTGGTTGATCAGTTGTCTGTTTCAAGTGCTGAACTTGAGTCTATGGTTCAACAAAAACTAAAGATAAATCAAGAACTTCTCATCATTGTCAATGCAGATCAAAACGTGGAGCATCAAAAGGTAGTTTCTCTTATTGACGAACTCCAGCAAATTGGTGTGAAAAATATTAGTATTGGCACAGAAAACACTCCGTGACAATCATGAAAAGATAGATAATTCACAGGTTTTTAGTTGAGAATAGCTCTTGACATGAATATATCATGCTCCATGAAATATGGGTATCAAACAGTTGGTCAGAAATGGCGTTGGGTAAAATGGGGCTATGCTCTCATAATCCCAATCCTAATCCTCTTTATTATTTTTGGAGAAGGGGGGATTATCCATAATTATGTACTCAGCTTAAAATTAGAAAAAATTACAGAAGCGATTGAACAAGTAGAAAAAGACAATCGACGTTTAGAGCGAGAGGTTCGAAATACGCGTATTAATGATGAATATGCTCAAATTATGCGTGCTCGACATGCACTTGTTGCTCCAAAAGGAGCTGTGATTTTTCGATTTTCTGATGATCAGAGATTTATGTCAATAGGGCAAAAACTGCATGATATAGATGAAAAGAAAACAAAGTCATTCATCTTTGCAAGCTTTTTTGGAGAGACTTGGTCTGATTAATTTTACTCTTTGATGATTAAGAATGAAGGTATGTAGATATTGTTTCCTGTGCTGTCATTTGACATAAAGCGCAAAATTATGTGGCCATATGGTTTTGTGTGATCGGCGATGTAAAATGAAAGGATTATCGTCTTCACGGTCAATTTTGACAACATTTCAGGTTCGACGATAAAAAAAAAAAATATTTGTTGAAAAAAAGGTTGGTCACGGTATACTCTTGACATGACAATAGATTTATCTCTTGACATGACAATACTTTTGAAGCTTGTTTTTGGTGCCACCTTGTCTTCTAGCATAATAAAATATATTACCATCTTATTCCCCATTTTTATGATTTTATGTACAGCGGGGACCGTGGTTTTTTCTGAAGATGGTCTTTTTGAAAACATTTCTATTTATGAAAAAATATTACGTTTCGAAAAACGAGCGAAAAAAATACAGACCGAGAATGAAAATTTAAAGCGGAAAATTTTTGTGCTAAAGTTGAGAAGAGAGAAAGTTTTGCAAGAGATGTCTGTAGAACATTTTGCCGCTCCGACAGGTGCTGTAATCTATCGATTTGAACAATAAGCAATTTGGAGGTCTTATGTTTTGGATACTGACGAATGTGATTTTTGCAGAACCACGGGCTTCTCTTTTTGTAGAAGAAACCGGTGCGTTTTTTCTTAATATAGATTTTCAGCAAGAATGGAATCAAGCAGAACTGAGTTTTGATCATTCTTTGGGGCTGTTCACTCAAAAAAATATCCAACAGTTTTCTTATGAGGGAACATTTGATCAAATACCCAGTGTCCTCAACATGAGTGTTTCTTTATCCAAAGAGCACCTTGGAGCATATTCTTCCATGCCTATTCCTGTGATTTATATGCCTCTATCTCACCCAGACTTGAGTGGTACAGAAGAACTCGCTCTGCCGTCTCATACTCTTAAGTGGAATATATACAAGAGTCTATACCGTCCTGTACAACGTTGGCTTACAAATGAATGAGGTATCTCCAGATGTGGTTCATCTTTTCTCTATACTCAAACAAGTAGAGGAGAGATCGAAGATCCTAAAATGGGCCAAAACGAGACCTTGGCGTAGAAGTACTCATATTTGGTATGAGAGTGAACTTTTGGTTGTCGATTTGCATGATCTCAACACCAAGTTAGCCAAAGAGAGCATTCATCAATGTCTCGATACACTTGATGAGTTTGAAACCGGTGCATTGTGCTTCGTGACCGGAATGGGAAAGAATTCTCCTGGTAATGTTGCAAAAAATCGAAAGATGGTCATGAACCTACTTCGAAAAAAAGCACGAAAAAAAGAATCTTGGAGCATACATAGTCCGGGAATGGGACGTATTACTTTGGTCTTTAATCCAGATAAGGCTCCTCGCTCAGCAACAGGGCAACTCGCTCCCGAGCTGAAATTTGCGATTGGACTTTTTGCATTTATGCTTGTTTTTTCGATGCTGCATAGTTGTTGGCCTCAATAGCCGAGTGTATACAAAGCCTGGATCAGATGCTTGTAATCAGATTTTTTGTTGTATGCGCTCATACATGAGATACGCAATACGAGTTTATCACCCCACGGATTAACAAATATTTCTATTTGGTGCTCATGAAATAAGGATTGATACAACTTTTCCTTGAACGGTAGTATGAACGAACACATAGCAAGACCATCAATAGAAGGATCTGTTATGAAATGTGGAAAAGCATTGCATATCTCTTTTCGAGCCCACTGCATTAACATGTGATTGCGTTTGCGAAATTCGACTCCGCCCAATTCTTCATGTAATTCCAAGACCGTTGGAGTGCATAATATGGCACTTGGATCGTGTGTGCCCATCCACTCCATCTCTTGTGCAAGACCTTGGTTGTATCCGTGAGAAATGATGGGGGCATGAATATTTTCTAAATTTGATTGCGAGACATAGAGAGCAGCGACACCTTTAGGAGCACATAGCCACTTGTGTAAATTTCCTGTCCAGTAATCAACATTGGAAAAATTGGTTTGCACATGTCCTGGAGAATGTGCTCCATCGATTACAATCTCAATGGATGGAGAGCGTTTCTTAAGAAATTCACAAACATCTGATACAGGGAATCTCATAGCGGAAGCCGAACTGATTTCATCAAGAAAAAACAGGTCGCAATCGTTTGGAACTTGTTCGATAATCGTTTGTGTGAGATCATCTTTCGTATGTACACCAAATGGAATTTCAATAATTTCAAGTTGAGCTTGTGCCTTTGTACACAGATAATGCAAAGTATGATATACGGCCTGATAGCGATGAGATGTGCACACAACTTTCATGCCTTTTTTAATCCTTTGCTGTGCCACCATGAAAATCCCTTGTGTAGCATTGTGAACAAAGAATATTTCTTCTTTTTGAACACCTAAGAAATGTGAAAGATCTTCTCGTGATTTCTCAAGTGCCGGTGGTCGAATTTCATGCATAAACTGTACAGGCTCTTCCTCCATTTTTTGTTGCCATCTTCTTTGTTCATCCAATATCTTCTTGGGTGTTGCTCCATATGAACCATGATTAAGATATGTAATATCTGGATTCAATAAAAATTCGATTGCTGTACTCATGAATACTCCCAAAAAGATTCTCTTTTCACTGTTTCTCTCTATTATACTTCTTGTATGTTCTGAGGGTGCACTTCAATTGTATGAAATTCCATCAAAAGGGATTTATCAAGGGGATCCTGCGACATTATGGACTCTTCGTCCCAATTTAAATCAACAAATATCCAATCCTCCATATCCTTTTTCTGTACGTACTGATAAACACGGTTTTCGAGGAGAAGCTACATCTGGGGCATGGCTTGCATTGGGGTGTTCTACAACATTTGGTTGGGGAGTGGAAGAAGAAGAGGCTTGGCCAGCAATACTCAGTCGTGAAATCGGTATACCGATTATTAATGGAGGAGTACCTGGATGGTCTACCCATCAAGCCAAACAAAAAGTAGCGGAATGGAACCATTTTCAACCACCTGTTGTTCTTGTTGCATATATTGTACGAGATTCTCAATCGGCAATTCGTTCCGATAGTGCAGCACAACCATCTCCTTTTTGGAGCAGGCTCCAGCTATTTCGTTTGATGGATCAGCTAATATCTCCTCCAAAATCAGATACTTCGAACGGTTACACTCATCGGGTTCCTTTGGAAGAGTACAAGATAAATCTACAAGAGATTCAAGATTCTTTTCCTAATTCTGAAGTCTTATTTTTTCCTTTTCCACAGAAAAATCCCTCGAATCCATGGATTGATGTTCTGCATTCTTTGCCTCATATAGAGGTTCCTTCTGCTTCCGAACACTGGTTTTTTCGTGAAGATGAGATTCATCTGAATCCTGCAGGACATAAAAATCTTGCAAGTTTTCTCAAATCCAGCCTTGTTGACGCATCCATTCTTCCACCTTCACACTAAACAGAATAAATCCCTCTTTATCTGGATGGCCTCCATCAAAAAATAACGGTTCTTGTACCTGTTTATCTTCTTCAAAGGCATCAATTATCTCTTTTGCAAGCCCTTGTGCTGCATTTCCCTCTCGATAGATCTGTCCGTTTTTTCTATCGATCATTTTTTGTGTCCCCCCATCAATGACAAGCTTATATCCGCGTTTGGGCATATTTGAATGAAACACTGGGGTTAAATCTAAGAACGGAATATTCGGAAGACGATTTCGTATTTCTGCACGTTCTTTTGGAGCTTGTGCAAGACCGCGAGGATCAAATGTGCTTATGGGTGGGAGTATGATACCGAGTTTGGCTGTGGCGAAGTTGGCTTGGATTCTTCGTACAGCTTGTTGATAGGAATCCATAGCATTGGGAGCAGACCAATCTGGTCTGCGCGCAAAGAGAATAATATCGGGTTTTAATGAGCGGAGATCAGAAGACCATAGTGCAATATGTCTTGGTTTCATGGCAGGTATCCCCGCATTTATAACATCTAAACTCAGGGATTTGGCGATGAGGGAAGGATATGATTCTTCCTGCTCTACACCCCATCCAAAGGTGACGGAATCTCCCAGGCATAAGATTCTCAGTCCTGTCTTGGTTTTGCTGATTTCAGGACCTCGAAATCCTTGTGAATTGGTGGAAACAGAGAATTGACGCACTCGTTTTATGGCGGATTTTGTCTTTGGGTTTTGTAGTTCTTTGGGATCGTGTGGGCGGTCCGGAGCGACAATCGTTGCGTCGTTGAGATTCGGAAGAAGTAGATGCGCTCCGATTCCAAGTTTGGGAGCCTCTTTGGTGATTTTAGCTGATACGACTGTTGGTTTTGGAAATAATTCATATCCTCCGATGAGGATGATAGTGCAAATGCATGTGAATATAAGCAGTTTTTTGATCATTACATTACTCCATACACGTTGGGAAGGGTGTTGGAGCCTTGATTTCGCCACCAGAGATAGGTCAAAAATACAGCAAAAGCGAGTAGGAAAGCGAGTGTATACAGCAGTATCTCTTTTGTATAA
>NYTD01000218.1 GCA_002683315.1 Deltaproteobacteria bacterium
CCAGGAAAAGCAGAATCTTTTCCGTTTGCAAATCGAGATAAAGAACTAATAAAAGCATGATCATCTACGGGTTTCCCCAATGCAGAAACGATTCGCGCCATGTCAATGGCGACCTCTTGTTGTTGCTTCCCACATCTACGAAGTAAGGAGCGAAACGCTTTTTTCCACTGCTGTTTCTTTATACCATCCAACTGAATCATAGACATAAAGACACACAAGCTGAACAATGATCTTTATGCATAAAGAAAGATAGACTTCTATCTGGGGATCTTCTTTCCTGTTTTGTTTCGATATACGGTAACAATATCTCCATTATTGCCCACAACCACATGAATTCCTTCAAACTCTCCAATCTGCAGTCCAAATTGTTTGGCCTTGCGAACAGATCGTCTATCCAGTCGATATACCTCTCGGCCTTGATTCCAGTATCGACGACCGTGAACAATGGCTGCTTCAATCCCTTCTTCCGAGATGCTTCTGCCAGAAATTCTTCGCCATGCATGTAATGTAAACTCACTCGGTGACATATCATACCCCCATCAATCATTGTATCTGCCACCTTCGTCAATGTTAAAGTTTTTATTGCAATATTAATTGCGCAACTTTTGCAAGTAAAAAACCGTGATAAAATATATATGTCATTCGTGAATGGAATGTCAAATCTAAAACAGAGAACAAAATTTACGCTACCATAATGAAAAATCTCTAACTTTGGATTCCACATGTATCTTTTTCTCAGCACATTCGCATTTGCCTCTCCTCCTCAAAATCAAACAGCACCGATCATCAATGGTGTGGAGGCCACATCTGCTGATTTCCCAGAAACAGGTGCCATGCTCATGACTGGAGATATAGAATTATTTGGTAGTCAAAGTATTCGAACACTTGTCTGCTCTTCCACTCTTATCGCTCCTGATGTTGTACTTATTGCCGCACACTGCTTGGACGATTTTGCATTCACATTTGGATTGGGAGAAATCGAAAATAAAGAAGTGTATTGGACACGACAAGCCAATCTGACGAGTTGGTCTAATCCAGATCACAATAACCCACTACCCGATGATGCCATTCGAGCATCCGATTTTGTAATTCACGAAAACTTCGATCTCACAACGTTACAGATGGGGCTCGCAGAAAATTTCGACATCGCACTTATCTTTCTCGAAGAACCTGTCTTTGATGTCGACCATGCTTTTTTACCGAGTGCTGAGGAAGGAGCAAATATCGCTGTTGGAGATGAAGCAATCGTTGTCGGATGGGGACAGCAAATCGCGACAGATCAGTTTGAATCTCCACCAGCAGGAAGCTACGCCATCAAGCAGCAAGGAGTCTCATCAATATCTGAAATTGCTGCCTATGAATTTCAGGTTGGTCTTCTCGAATCCGATGTTCGCAAATGCCATGGAGATTCAGGAGGCCCTACTTTTTGGGATTCCGGTGACGGGTATAGAGTAATCGGTGTAACGAGCCACGCATACGATGAAAGTGACTGCAATGAAACAGGCGGCGTTGATACACGCTCCGACTACTTTTTGGATTGGATCGAAAATGAAATGAGCAGCCGTTGTGAAGCAGAAACCAGATCATGGTGTGACACTCCCGGTATCGTCACACCTGACTTTTATGCAGAAGAAGAGGAGATCAAATCTTCATGTGCACATCTCTCTTCCCACGATATTTCACTTTGGCTTGTAGGACTATTGCCTCTTTTGTATGTTTCGCGAAAGAAGAAAAGCGTGTATCGATCATAAATGATACAAAGACAACAAACCGGAGATAACGATGAAGATTCTTGCGGAAGTTTGTATCATACCCATTCACGGCGCCACCTCCTTAAGGCGGGAGATCGCAATGGCACACTCCATCCTCAAAGAAACTGGGTGCCATGTTGAACTGCATAGCTACGGAACAAACATAGAAGGAGATTTTGATGTCATCATGAGTGCCATCAAAACCATACATCAAACATTGCATGCCAATGGAACGATGCGACTTCATACCTCCATGAAAATTTCTAGTAGAATCGATAAAGAACAAACCCTACAAGACAAAGTAGATGCTGTAAACGCAGTCCTAAAGGAGTCCAAATGAAAGCCATCATCGAAGCCTATTTTCACGAACGTGTTGGCTATCACACGTTGATTCGTGCACTTATCGCACACAAAACGTGGATCATTCCTGCACAGAAACAAGATAAAGAATTACATCCCAGCTTATTTCAACACGAAGGTAGAACTCTTTTGACTGCATACAGCCAAAAAGAGTATGCTCCAGAACAACTTGAAACCATCACAGTAGATGGACTGTGGCTTTTTGATCAGTTGCCCGATATTATCGACGCACTTGTCATCGATCCGCAATCTTCTCATGCACTTCAACTTCCGAGGACAAAGTTTGGACAGCTAAAACAATGGAGAGATGCTGTACATATTGAACAACAACTCGCCCAACCAACATTCGATGCCAATATTCTTGAACAGCTATTACAATACCAAGGATACTGCTTGCCTCTTATCCAATCTCCAAGCGGAAAAAGACATATTGCTTTGGCACCAGACCCAGAAGGAAGAAAACTTGCAGCCATATTTACAGCAAAAGATAGCCTCAGTGCATTTGTACAGCATGCAGGAACATCACTTGGAGAAGAGCTTATTATAGATGAACCTTCCGGCGAAGCCCTTTTACCCTATCTGACCACCTTGCCCATTGATGGTATTGTTTTTAATTGTTACGGTCCTCCAACCCCCAAGGCTCTTCACAAAGAAAGCCTTGAACGACTCCTCGCTGAACGTGATCATCATGAATAAAACAGCATATGAACGTATTCAATCGCTATATCAATCCGATCCTATTCCTCTATTGGAAGCCCTCGCACTACAAGCCGAAGATGAGGACCAATCTTGGAGTGTACAGGATGGAATCGCTTTATTTGATCAACTCTGTGCAAAACTTGTGATTCCTGCGGGAGAAGATATCACACGAAGCATTGCAAGACTCAATATTCATTTTTCTACAACACTAGGCTTTATCGGCGATGAAAAGGAATACGGGCACCCATACAATTCCATTTTACATCAGGTTATTACCCGAAAAAAAGGACTGCCTATTATTCTCTCTTGTCTTTACGTACTCATGGGCCAATCGCATGGAATCCCGCTTTTCCCCATATCATTCCCGGGACACTTTCTTGTTGGAGTACTGGAACCACATTTTTTTATCGACCCCTTTCACGGCTGTCGTATTCTAAAAAAAGAACAATTACGAGCGAGCCTAAAACAATTTCCTCAAAAGCCCAATATGACGTTTGAAGAGCTCATCCAACCCGCCGACAATAGGCAAATCCTTATTCGTATCAATAACAATCTCATTCGAGCACACCAAAGGATCTCTTCTCCAAAAGGAATGCTTCGCGCTATCGATCGAAATCTGGTACTTGCACCTGATCACACAGCAGCACACCATGCTCGATATATTCTTCTCAAAGGGATGGGAGAAGATCTAGAGGCAGCAAATGCATTAGAAAGATATCTACAGTATCACCCAGATCATCCCCAAGCCCATGAATTCACACAAGAATTGTCCAATCTTCGAGGAATTTACTGAACCGATACATCCAAAGCATAGGTTAAAGAAGCATGAGCAACATCAATATCATTGCTTTTGATGAGCACATCTCCCACAACCAACCGTCTTCCTTTTTTTAGAATCCCGGTGTGCGCAACCAAATCATTCATATTTGGTCTTCGAAAAAATTAATGCAAACATTGGTTGTCACCGCTTGCACTTGTTCTTCATATACTCCCAGAATACGTGCATACATTGCACAATCTGCGAGAGTAAACATACTTGGTCCACTGATGGTACTTCCTGGTCGAAGATCGTCATAATGAACACGGGCCGACATCTTCAATGTTGTCTCATCAACTTCAATAATAGAAAATCTATCTTTTGTTTGCGGATACACGTCAAAAAGAATTGTTTCTATTTCACATGGTGACTTCACAGGAAAATCCAAAGAACCACGAAAATCACCACAATCGTGATTAAAGAAGGCCATAACCAAAATGCTTTGCGTAAATTCACTTTTCGCGTTTCCACACCGATATCCGTCTCAAACTCAAGCATCGCCTCACCAAAATCATCACTGAGCAAGGCTGGATCAAATTCTAGATCAATAAGTTGTTCTAAACGATGTGGATGAGGATGCTCTTGTAAAACTTTTAGAGCGGGATGATTACTGCGAATCAATAAGGCCAACGGACCACTTCCTACATTTTTTATACGAATACTCTTGTGTCCTTTCGAAAACCAAGAATATATTGTCAGCTCTGTAGGAGCATCAATCACCAACTGGCCTCGCTCTTCTTGAACAAAATCCATGTCCATATCAAATAAATCAAGAAGATCTTCTAAATCACCCTCTTCGAATTTGGAGAGCTTAGAGATAACAAAGGAAACCCTGTGAGAATGCCCTTTCCAAATTTCTTGACCCACCATAGACATACAAGAAAATGAATTCATATCCTCTAAGGAAGCTCCAGAAGCAAAAACTTGGATCATTCCTCTCTGATTTTGATACAGAGAGAAACGCGACAAGGCCCCCAAGGAAAGATCTCGAGAACGAAGTGAATCATATGCATAAAAGATGGCTTTCATGACATCAATCCACTGGTCTTCTTCATCAATTGGAACAATCGGCTCTTGTGCAGACAACACGATATAGAATTGGGAATCCTTTTTACCAAAATCCAGAATCGGTACAAGGTTTTGATTGGGGAGTTGTGCGACTTCCAACAGATGTTCGAATTGTTCATAATTGGATTCAAAACAAGAAAAGGCTACGATACATGCTTTTCCATGAAGGAGATCAAATCCTTGAAAAAAAGTAAAACCCATCGTTGATAATTGTTCCGACTCCAATTGAAAACGTCCATTTCGAATACCATGTACAGTATCTCCAGCCAATAATGCCTCGCGAAGAAGTACGTACTTCGTACTTCCATGTACAACTGGCTCTTTAGGAGCACCAAGAGGTTCCAATCCGAAATCCTGCATTATTCTACTAATATCTTCATGTGCAAAAGGAAGATAACCAAGCAACTGTTTCCAGAAAAAACGATTTGTATATCCCATCTGTAGCTCTTTAGACATACTTACAAAAATAGACATATCGTTATCGATATCTGGTTCTGCTAAAAATCGTTCACCAGCAAACGAGCGAGAAAAAAGAGCATACGCTTCGATCGGACTGAGGTAAAGAGAGATAAAACGATGCAAGGCATTCATAAAAATCTATTCCGGACAAAAAATGGTTTGTACAAAAGATGCTCAAAAAGATACTAACCCAGTAGAAAGGAAGAAGGATGCGTTTTTCATTAAGAGATTATCAAAAAAAAGCAATCCATGCTGTTTTACAACAAAGACGAGAGGGATATCGTCGGCTACTGGTTTGCCTCCCTACTGGAGCAGGAAAAACAGTCATTTTTTCTGAATTGTGTCGTCTTGCTACTCGAGATGTTCTGGTTCTCGCACATCGTGAAGAACTGCTGGCACAAGCAAAAAACAAAATCGAAGGTATGACCGAAGGAGCCGCTCTCGTTGACATCGAGCAAGGTGAACATACTGCCAGTGAACAAAGCAATGTTGTCGTCGCTTCTATTCGATCACTGCGT
Source organism: Deltaproteobacteria bacterium (assembly GCA_002683315.1). Classification (GTDB taxonomy): domain Bacteria; phylum Myxococcota_A; class UBA796; order UBA796; family UBA796. The sequence continues at coordinate 5,673 of NYTD01000218.1, forward strand.
ACAGAAAGATTAGAGAAACTCAAAAAATCGAAAGACTTTGGTCTTATCATTTATGATGAGTGTCACCATGCCGCAGCGGAAGACAATATGCGTGTCTTACGAGAACTTGGATGCTTTGATGCAGATTGGGATGGAACGCTTCTTGGTTTTACTGCAACCACAACAAGGGGTGATGGCATTGGACTTGGTGAGGTCTTTGAGCTCATTGCGTATGAACGATCTGTGGTAGACATGATCAAAGAACAATATTTGGTTCCTCTTCGAGGGTACAGAATCAATACAGCTGTCGATCTATACAACATAATAGGAGATTCACAAGCGGATCTTGAGGAACATTTGGATATTGAGTCTCGCAATGCTTTGGTTGCACGATCCATTCAAGAACTCGCTCGAGATCGAAGAACAATTGTATTTTGTGTCTCTGTACATCATGCACTAAACCTTGGAAAATCGCTAAATGCACTTGGTATTCCTACTGGCGTTATTTATGGAGCAATGCCCAAAGATAAACGAGTGGAAACCCTTCGTTTATTTCGAGAAGAAAAACTTCTGGCTCTAACCAATGTAGGTGTCCTGACTGAAGGTTTTGATGATCCTGGAGTATCTTGTATTGCCATGGCCAGACCCACCAAGTCCGAATCATTATATGCCCAGTGTATTGGAAGAGGCGCTCGTCTGGCACCGGGAAAAACAGATTGCATAATACTTGATTTCGTCGATCTTTCAGATTTAAGTCTTGTAAATCTTCCGTCCCTTCTCGGTCTCCCAAAAGATCTTAACCTACAAGGAGCAGAAGCTACAGAAGCAATTGATCTGTATCGGCAACTTCGATTTGATTTTCCTGGGTTCGAAGCCGAAGCAGGTGAAATCACTCTTTCTGAAATCAAACACAGAGCGGAGAGTTTTGATCCCCTAACGATGGAACTCCATCCAGATATCACGGCAATTACTGGCAATGGCTGGTTTTCTCTGGGTAAAAAAGGACTCGCCCTATTTTATTTTCAACGTGATGGCTCTCTCCAAAAAGCAGAAATCATACAAAAAGGCAAGAAAAAATCTGATCGCTACCATGTTTTGATGGATGGAACATGCAAAGCAAAATTCTCTAAAATCATCTCTGCAGTAGAAGCCGTCGATTATGAAATTGAAAGAATGGGACCGATCCCTTCTAGAACAGCTAGAGATGATGCCGATTGGAGAATAGAAGAACCCAATCTCGACCTCATCCATGCTCTTTCCAACCTCCATCCTCCACGTAGAGCTCAGACAATATCAGATGCTCTTGGATACCTCTGTTTTGCCCAGCATCATACAAGAAGCAAAAGACATTAGTCAATGATTATTTAATTTTCAGGATCTACTGATTTCTCTGTATATCGCTTGATTCGGATGGTCTGGATTACCCTTGGAGTACCCTCTTCTATTGTTAATTCAAGTTGATCGAATTTCACTTTTTCACCGACCTTTGGAATCCGCCCAAATTGCTCAAGAACAAACTCTCCCAAACGCATTTCTGGTATCTCAACATTAAGAGCATCGGAAACATCAATGGTATCTGCTTCTGCAGATGCGACAATCTCAATCTCAGAAATCACACGGATATCTTCACGCTCCACATCTGTTTCATCGACGATATCTCCCACAAGTTCTTCGAGAACATCTTCCAATGATAGAACACCCAAAACTGTATCAAAGGCATTCATCACAATCGCTAGATGCTGTTTGCTTTGTTTGAAGTGATGTAACAGATCAGATCCACGATTTGAATCGGGTATAAATGAAGCTTCTTTGGCAAGCGAACCTACTTTTAGATTCATTTTATCTTCTGCCATCGCCTTTAGAAGATCACCAAGATGCACGATGCCCATGATCTGATTGATGTTTCCTTCATAAACAGGAAGACGTGTATGGGTAAATGACATAATCTCTTCTTTCGCTTCAGCCAAAGTCTTCTCTTTATCAAGGGCATCTACACGAGCAAGTGGTGTCATAATATCCCACGCTGTCACATCATTGAGCTCGAAAACACGCTGAATTAGATCATTTTCCCTTTCATCAATAACACCACTACGACTTCCTAATTCAGCAAGAGCCAATATCTCTTCTTCTGAGGTGACTGCATTTTCTGTTCCAAGTAGATCTGAAATAGGCTTGGTAATCTTTTCCGTGATGACAATGCCAACATAAAACAATTTCGTCAATCCCAAAACGACAGGTGCTGTGATAAGCGAGACCTGTACATGACGGCTTTCACCAATTGTTTTGGGGATAATCTCCGCAAAAAGAATAACCAATAGCGTTAGAACTCCCGAAATAATTCCTACAACCGGATAGTCTGATGTTTGCCCAAATTCGTGTTGCGCAATCCCTCCAACAACAATAGAACCAATAATATTGGCAATGTTATTGATGATGACAATGGCCATGATTGGTCGAGCCATGTCTTGCTTGATAATACGAAGAGCATTGGAACCACGTCTTTTCTCTTGGTGTAACGTTATCACCTTGCTTTGTGGAATTGCAAAAAGAGCCGCTTCCGTTCCAGAAGCGAGAGCGGATGCGACAAGCAAGGCAATTATGGCAAGTACTAACTCAGTCATTGCTACATACAAGCAACAACCCGAAACCAATCCTCTCTATAGGTTCTGGTTCATCAACATCTACAAAGAGAGAGTCTTGATTTGAAAATGTTTTGGACAAGGTTGTCGTGGGGTTTGAGGAAAGAAGAATACTGTATTGGTTATAAGGTCTTTAAGATCTATAAGGTTATACAACACTACAAACTTTTATCCTACTTACAATTTCATGTTCGTGCAACGAAAAACAACAGAACTCTATCAAAATTTGCACAACAGTCTTGTACAGTGGCAAGATTTTGTTCCAACGAAAGATAAAAAACAAAAACCGTTCTTTATTCTTCTCACACATCCGCATTGTATGTGGACAACAAAGCTCTGTGCAGAAGCATTTACAAATCAAGAAATTGTGAATGTACTTCAAGAGCAGTTTACGCCTTGCTTAATTGATGAGCATACAGATCCTGAACTCTATATTTTAATGAATCAATCTTTGCGTATTTTTCTCAAGGAAC
>NYTD01000219.1 GCA_002683315.1 Deltaproteobacteria bacterium
AATCGATTGAGTAAGATCGATTGCAAAAAATCAGTTATGAGAGGAATGTACGTGATCGACGGGAACTTTATCCTTGCCGTCGTTGTCTCATACTGAGACACCCTTATACAGGAGTACTCAATGCTATGGATTTTGGTCACCCTTCTAGGCTGTTCACGAGAAGATTACTATGCAGATCGATCTCTCTACGACAACATCCGTGAAGTCTATGAAGATTGTGAAGAAGGGAAGATTGCATTCTTAAAGCGTAAAGCCAACATTCAAACCTTGTTTACCGATTGTGGTTCAAACAACATTTACAATTACAATTGGTCTCCTGATGGACGACTGTTCTATTTTCAGCTGTTCACCAACAACTTCATCATGAATCCTGAAAATCAAGGTGTTGATCAACTCCCCATCGGTAAGCCGATTGAGCGAGGCGTATGGCTACACGAAACGGCTCTCATAGTACCCATTGTGGAAAGTGATGATGGTCCCCCAATGCTGAGTGTATACTTGACCGCCGGGATGATACAAAACTATGAGATCCCAGGCTCTAAGCCTGCAGACCTTCAAGTCTACAAAGATAAAACGATGCTGCTTACAATGATCGATGACTCTGGAAAAAGGCGCCCGTACTTCTTTACAGAGGCGGATGGATTTACAAGAGCCTTTGAGTTCGTCGAAGAGGTGTTGAACATCAACGTAGCGGCCAGTCCCAATCTACTTGCCTATACAGATTCCACCGGAACCCACCTCACAGACCTCACTGGTAGCCTCATTTCAGACTTTCCCGATGCCAAACGTGCCGTACCACATCCGGATGGTAAATACGTAGCCATAGAAACAAATGGTGCACCTCTCCCGCCCATTGATCTTGGAGATGGAAAGTATAAAGACCCTGAAGTTCGAAAGAGAGAAGAAAAACGACGCCAACAGAAGATTGATAGCCTACCGGATTGGGTACCCAAAGAGATCATTCCACCAGAAATCAATATCTACAATGTAGAAATCAAACGTCGCTATCGCATCAAAAACTTTTTTGGCGAACGCTTCGAATGGTATCCCAATCAAAAATATTTCTGTTCATTCTTCATCAAAGGAATTGAAGGACAACTGATTCAACAAAACATTGCGCTCACCGATATTGGGGTGGCACTGTTGATGGCAGACAACGACAACTTCCCTTCTAGCATTGAACTATGGACCCCGGTCCCTATTGAAAAAATGGAGAAGAAGGAAACTGTGCCCACAGAATGATCAGACTTTATCAACGTACAAGTCACACAAATCACTAAGACATAAGACAAAGAAAGGAGAGCCATGGCTCTCCTTTCTCCTTTTACACCATCCCACATGGGTGCTTTACATCAACGAATGATCACCTTGTTACAGGTCGTAATCTTTTTCTCAGGCTTACCTTCACACTTGATATTGTGCGTTGTCATGACAACCTCAGCTGCCCCTCGTTTCGTAGCGCTTTTGTAGTGCTTGGTATATGAGTAACGATTCTCTTTTTTCTTATCGACTTCCACAACTTCCGGAGTCAGTCCAGACTTCACCTTCTTGTAGTTGTAGAACACATCGTATGTGTATGTACACCCTTCTTCAGCGTAACGAAGAGGCTCATGCAACACCCAATATGTCACTTTGGTATCTGGAGCATGCTTACCAATTGGTTGCACTTCTTCTGGTTTCTCAGGAAACGTCTCTGAAGTGGTGTCGAAGAGTTGTGGCGTTTCACAATCTTCCCACTGCAAGTCTCCAAGTTCATTCTTCACAAATGGATTGTTACCGTTTGGATTGGAATCTTCTTGGCGCTTTTTGTCCACGTACGCAACGTAGTGATCGATCACATTTAAACGACACTTGTTCTGATCAATGCTGATATAAATCAATCCTTGCAATTTGTTGTTGAGTGTATTGAACTGTCGTTTGTACGCAGTAAAGTTGTCACTCTCTTTTCCTGCCTTGAAAAGTTTTGTACCTTCTTCAATTCCCTTCTGAACCTTTTCAGAGTCTTGAAGCGTATCATCAATCTGATTCAAGGTCTTCATATTACATTTGCGGTTGCTGCTCATCAACGTTTGGCACCACTTTGCAACCTCTCCTTCAGTGCGACAGGTTAATTGATCACCCTTTTCATTATTTTCACAGTTGTAGTCGTACATATCAGACAAAGAACCCACTGTATACTTGGCACTGAGTTTTCCATCTGTACTAACAAATTTCAAGCGACTCTTTGGATCTGGTTCAGGATCTTGACCGTTGATCTCTCGTAGAAACAACCACTCGGAGTCTGTAAGTTGATCCAATGACAAATCACATTGTACGACTTCCGTTTCTGTCTCCGCTTTTTCTTGCTCTCCACAAGCCATCACGCCAACGATAACGATGGGCATGCACAACATAGAACGTTGAAGGAAATTTCGCATCATGGGTACCTCAAAACAATAAAATGAATAGTTTGTATAAGATACTATAATTAATCAGACCAAATATCTCACCTTTCCAGAGACGAAAACTCTATTTATGACAATTTGTTGATGTTTTTCCTTCTACAATCACGACAGTCCAACCATCAACCGGTCAAATCCGATACAAGGAATCTCTTTGTAGCGTTTGTTATCCATTATTGATGGCCAACAAATCTGTCGTATCCGCCATCGCCATGAATTAAGAAAATTGTAGACACCAGGAGCCCTCATGTCTAGACTCATCTTTGCGACTTCAAACCCTCACAAAGTAGAAGAGATAAAGCAGTTTTTCTCAGACACTTCATACGAGATTCAATCTCTCCTTGACTTTCCAAACATTCCAGAAGCCCCTGAGCCCTATGACACATTCCATGAAAATGCTGCCTCCAAGGCTCATTTTGTACACCCCTATACAGGTGGAATAGTCATCGCAGATGATTCAGGACTGGTTGTCGATGCCTTAGATGGTCGCCCCGGGGTCTTTTCGAAACGGTACAGTAAGGAAGGTACAGCACAAAGCAACAATGCGAAATTACTCACTGAAATGAATGATACAAAGAAGCGTTCAGCCAGGTTCAAATGTGTTTTTGCGATCTTCAATGGTCAAAACACTGAGTATATTGAAGGTACATGCGAAGGAGACATCAATACACAACTGTCCGGCACAGGTGGGTTCGGTTACGACCCATTATTTCTACCAAAAGAGTTCCCAGGAAAATCAATGGCAGAACTGACGATGGATGAAAAGAACACCATTTCACACAGAGGTCGTACATTGCAACAGTTCAAACGTTGGTTGATCGAAACCTCGAAGAGTTGAACACTAGTACAACAACTCCTGAATGTATTCAAACAAAAGATCATTTGAGAGGTTCAACTTCTCAGCCGCAACTTGCAATATGGCAACTTCACCTGGGTTGACAGTCCCTGTTGATGCGGCTGCACCAAAACAAAGTCCGATAACCTGCAATTTTTCAGCCTCAGACAGTTCTGTCGGTAAAATCGTTAACGCTTCTTCTAAGAGTGGAGGAAATGTTTGAGGGTCGATCAAGTCCAATGCGTGTAACACACTGCTCGGGAAATGCTCTTGAACATAAGCTAACTCTTCGGGTTCTGCAATCTCATCAGCCCAAATGATCTTTTGGACAAAAAACATGGAGAACACATACTTCAATCGATGTCTTCGAAGTTCTTTAATACTATCTTGAGAATAGGCCATACTTATTTTTATCGTCTTCAAATGAAAGATACCAATTGTTGTCCGAACAAAAGACACAGATACGTTCGGAAGGTTAGAATCAAACTAAGCATTCGTCAACATCACCATGAGGGCACCAATGAAATACTTCTCAACACCAATTGTCATAGTAGATGTCGAAACGACTGGTTTTGGACCCAGTTCGGAGGTCATTGAGATTGGGGCGGTATGCTTGGACGAATATGGAAGAGTTCGCTCCGAGTTTGGAGCTCTAATTCAAAATCAAAATGAACTCGATCACAAGGCACACAATGCACTGAGCATCAACAACATTACCGAAACGCAATTGAACAACGCGGCCTCACAATCAACCATTCGCGCAAAGTTTGTTGACTGGTGGAATGCAATTCCTAAGGAAACCGGTATTACTGCCGTAGCTTTCAATCAGCGTTTTGACAGTCGTCGCCTCAATGAAATCGGAATCCATCTGCCATGGGGCAAATGTCTAATGGAAATGACAAAACAAGTGATGGTCAAGCATGGACAAACCCCCATGACGAATTCTGGTAGACGAAAAGGACAGGTCTCCCTAAAAGAAGCCTGTAGTTTTTTGGGGTTGGAATACCCAGAGAATGCACACAGAGCCTTAGAAGATTGCCGGATCACAGCACAAGTAGCCTGTAAGATATCAGGATTCTGGGGTACCGAACGCAACTTGTAAACTACGAAGTACGTCACGGTCAACACCGGATATGTCTCTCATATGGGTTTTCATTGGGAAGTATACTCAAAATGCGTTACAATTTGTGACAACCCCCTTCTTGATAACACCGATTGTTTGCAACCTCTTGAATGTCTTCTACAGAGAATCCAGCCCCCCAGAAAAATGTCAATTACCGTGCCCAGAATTTCAACGGAGCACTGTGGGAGAATCGTGGTTTTTCAGAGGGAGACTTCAGTCAGATTCAGGCCAATGAGAGCCGATTCAGTCAAATCTCTTTCGACAAATCGATATTCCATGCAGCGATTGTACGAAATGCACAGTGGAGACACAATCGCTTTGCATCCTGTGCAGGTCGATTTATGGAAATGGAAAATACTGATTTGAGTGGCTCCATTTTCCAAGAATGTAGATTTGAAGACAGTAGCTTTTATGAGGTCAACTTTGATGACAGCCAATGGGCAGACTGCAGTGCAAATGGATGTGACTTTCGATACTCTTCCTTCAAGAATGCTACCTTACAAAATATTAATCTCAGCAATTGTGACCTTGCATATGTAGACTTTACAGGGTGCAACTTCGAGAATGTGAACGCATACAATGCACGCATTACCAATTCCATTGGTTTAAGTGATGCACAACGAGATCAGCTGCTCGCAGGCGGTGCCTATGAGGGATTGCCTCCTGCCATCAACAAGCTTCGAAAACGAAGCCTTTCCTTCCAACGAGACGTACAGTCTCGCTTGAGCAGTCTCCGAGATAAGGTCAAACCCACGACGTGGGTAGATACACAGGGTCTTGTACAAAAGGCTCAGGATACTTTTCAAGAATGGCGCGAAGAACGTCGTCGGCAACAAGAAGAACTGCAGCGACAGGAAGAGGAATGGCGCAAAGAACAAGAAACTCGAAGATTAAAGAGCATTGAAGACCGAAGAGTCCGAGAAGAACGAAGACGTCAAGAAAAGGAAGCCCAACAAGTCGAACGCGAACGCCTACAAGAACGTCGTCGCCAAGAACAGGAGATTCAAGATCTCCTACAAGCACAACAATCCGAACGACAACAGCTGCAGAAGGAAATCAAGCAGTTCTTCGGAAACTTAGAGCAACGTGAAACGGAACCGAAACACATCGAAGCCATTGGTAACCAAGCCAATACGCTTTATCAGGATACAGAAGAATCCCTCAACTTAGAGGACAGCCTTCGGGATCAGCTAAAGCAATCTCCTTTGGATACTGATCTACAACAACGACTGACCAATCAAACCAATCAAACACAGCAGCTAGCGTCGGAAGCATTAGATGCTCAGCACCGATACTTCAAAGAACTTCAGGAGTGGAAGAGAAGGGAGCATGCGCTCTTAAAAAGACTCCAACAAGAAGCGTTGTCACGAAGTACCCAAATACTACTTGAAAACAAGTCTCAGTTTACGGTTGATTCTGATGCATTCAAACAACAAATCTTAACTATTGAGACACAAAGTCATCGCGATTTATTACGGGCACAGCTGGAACATGAACAAAATGCCATCCGTATAGAACGCGAGGAGTTAGAAAATGAGGTATCAATCGATCTGTCGGAGCCCAAAGAAATAGAAGAGTCCCTTCCTATTCTAACGACAGAGAGCACATCCAATACTCCGTTGTCTGGCGAAGACTTTACCGATATGCTCCGCTCAGTCAAACAACGACCAATGAACATGGTTGTGGAATCAGATCTCACTACAACAGACCTGTCTGATCAAGTCATCCAAGAGATTGTCGAACAGTTACCCTCAGAAGAGGTCCTCGTTGAAGAGGACCAGGAAACAACCTCTATTCATGAAGTTGTCGAAACAGTACGAACGGAAGAGTACCAAAGCCTGTTTTCTCGAGTCGCAGAGTGGTTTACAACAACCAATAAGGAGGTGACTGCTGACGGTCCTGAGGTCATAGAAATCGATACTCTATTCACGTCAGAAACTCAGGAACCATCAACCAAACTGACTCTGCGCATTGAAACTCAATACGAACAAGAGTTAACACGCATCGAAGAACAAATTGGTTCAGAAACCTTACAACCAGATCTTCTGGACTCGCTAAGGGAAATACAACAGAATTCCATCCATGAAATCCTCGAGGCCAATACCGAGACAACATTTTTGTCTGAAGAGGCCATTCAAAATCTTCAATCTGATCTCATTACCACCTCGCTGCTGTCATTCAAAGAACAGTTGGAAACAGAACGTGTACTGGCAGAACAAAAGGCAGAACTAGATAGACAGAGAGAACTTGAGCAGAAATGCCTCGCAGAGGACAGAGAGCATGCAAAAAGGCAACAGAAGGAACTCGAAGAACTAAGAAGGTCAGAGAGAGCCGCACTCGTTCAGCAAAGGAAAGTCGAACTCGAAACACAGCACAAGAAACAGCTTCAGTCCATCATTGAGAGTCGATATGCAAAGTTCGAGAAATCCATAACCAAAAGTACTGAAGAAGAAGCCGAATCATTTAATAGTGTAGAGGAGCTCGAGGTCGCAACGACACAACTCCAACAATTGCAAGGACTCTCTTTCAATCAAACTGTCCAAACGTTCATTGAGTCTGAAGCACAAAAGCAACGTCTAGAACTAGAAGCAAAGATAAGGCAAGAACAACTTCAACGACAGCGTGAACTCGACGCACAAGCTGAAGCGCAGAAACATTTAGAACGACAGGAAGAACGAAAACGCAAAGAAGCACACCGCGCATTCTTAAAGAGACAGGCCGAAGAGACTAAGGCATCAGCTCGGGCTGCAGAAATCGAACGTCGTGAACAACTCAACAAAGAAAAAGCCAAACGAGAGGCCGCTGAACAAAAGCGCCAAGAACGACTCGCAAAAGAAAAGGCGGAAGCTCGGGCCGCGGAATCAGAACGGCGAAAACAAATCGCCAAAGAAAAGGAAGCCGAGCGGCTTGCCGCGATTACACGTAAAGAGTTGCTAGCCAAAGAAAAGG
>NYTD01000220.1 GCA_002683315.1 Deltaproteobacteria bacterium
GCGCTCTGCGACGACTTTGAGAGATTGCCATTTCTTTTAGCATTCCTACAGCTATCGGATGATGATCGTCAAGAAGAGCTTCAAAAATGATTCTATCAAGTTTTAGGATGATGCTGGGTTCCATCGCCATTGCACTACCCATACGCGGACGTTTTTCCAAAAGGCTCATTTCTCCAAAGGCCTCTCCTCTTTCCAACTCTGCCAAGATATGAGAAGAGCCAACTTGTCCATCACGAATGATAGACATACGACCGGACATAATGATATACCACGCAGTATCTTCATCTCCTTCTTTAAACAGAAGCTCCCCTTCTTCCAAGTTGTACTGCTGAAAATGTGTTGCAAAATCCATTAAATCTTGAGAGGGCCAAGATGAAAAATAACCTGTTCCTGATAAAAAATCGGCAATGCTTGTACTCATAGTAATTCCCCTTTTGTGACATTCATTTTTTTCCACTTTTGAATGTTCACACTTCGTTTGATAATCTTCATCATGGTTTTGACGAAAGAAGAACCATACAAAGAAATTCACATCCAAAAAATAGGATATATCTAGATATAATACTCTTTGGATTTCGATGCGAACTCATGATTTTATTTCTCTCTTGTAGCCCCAACACATTGGATACTTCTACAAATACAACACCATATTTTTCTGTAGAAGCTCAGATCTCATCATTAATCCCCACTGTAGTAACATTACATATCGACAGTGAATTAGAGGGAACGATCATTGCTTCTACTACAATAGATGACACGTTATTAGAAACCAAACCTGTATTTATACCTGAAAAAGGTTCCGCATCTTTTCCCTTTCTTGGCATCCCTGAGAAGACCTCCGCAATTATTAACATTTCATTTTTATCCGATCATCCTGTAGAACAAGAGATCTCTATCGAAACTGGCTCTCTTCCCATTCCTCCTCCAAGTATTGAAGCCATATCCTACACACAAAAAAATATGGGCTACATGATGGGCACCATCTTTGGACCAGCAGAAAGATTGGTTATTCTCAATCATACTGGACAAGTCGTCTGGCAAACAAGACAGTATAGTGAAGCTCATGGTGGGATTGATTCGCGAATCGCTCTGGATGGTCGTTCCATATATTTTAATCGCTTCTCCAAAGACAAAAGCATCGACGATGGCGCCATTCATCAGCTAAAATGGGATGGCACCACCATTCGTACCATAGAAACACCGCTTGGACACCACGTGTTCACGGAGCTTCCTGATGGAACCATCACATACATCGCACTGGATCCCGAAGACACACCAGAATATGGACCTGTATGTGGAGATGCCATTATCGAAATCACACCTGATGGTGTGCACAAAGAGATCTTTAGCACATGGGGAAATATCCCTTTGTATGAATCCGAATTTTTCAATGCCGATTTTTATCCACAAGGTCGTGACTGGACACATACCAATTTTGTAGAGTTTTTTCCCGAGACAGATCGGTATCTTATCTCTATGGCAAGCACCAATATGATTCTTGAACTCGATAGACAAGGAAATGTATACAAGAAAATCGGTGGCCAAGGTGCACGTGGATTTACGTATTCCGTACAAGACCCTGCAGATATTTTTGCCTACCCTCATGCGCCACAATGGAATCATCGCGGAGAACTATTGGTGATGAGCACAATTGGTACCAACAGTCAGGTCATCACCTACTCCATCGATGAAGAGAATCAATCACTAACAAAAGAGTGGTCGTACGGAAGCGATTATAATTACAATGTCCTACACTTGGGAGAATTCTCTCAAAATGAAGAAGAGTATTTTATAAATTGGAGTACATCTGGACACATGGAATTACAAAACCCACAAAATGAAATCATATGGGAAGCCTATTCTCCATTTGGATTGTGGTTTGCCCAATTCAATCATCTGAATGCTCTTCCCGGAATGGAGCCTCCACAATGATATTATTTTTTCTTGGATGTCTTCAGTACCCCACCGCCGAAGATCCACCAAAAGAGAAACTGATTCAAGACTACGACCAAGATGGATTTGCGAATGATGTCGATTGCGATGACCTTCGTTCTGAAGTGAACCCAGAAGCACCTGAAATCTGTGACAATCGTGACAACAACTGTGATGGCCTCATCGATGACGATGATCTCTCACTGGTTACCGATATCATTTGGTACAAAGATCATGATGGAGATGGGTTTGGAGATTTGAACGCAACGACCAATGCGTGCATCATTCCAAGTGGACATGTCGGGAATGCAGAGGATTGTGATGATGGTGATGCAGACATCAATCCAGATGCAGAAGAACATTGTGATGATGTCGATAACAACTGCAACGATCTTATCGATGATGAAGATCCGAACATTTCCAGTGCAGAGCTCATTCCTATCATTGTTGATGAAGACGGTGATGGGTTTGGTGGGGTAGATTCTCTTAGCTACGCCTGCAATACAGACAATGCTGCTCCTAATTCTCTGGACTGTGATGATACCAATCCCAATATTCATCCCAACGCCACGGATTATTGCGATGGTATAGATAATAACTGCGATGAAATCATCGATCCATTCGACGAACTTGTTCTTATTTTCGATGATGGAAGTCCAGAAATTCTAGATATTACGCAAGAGATTCATATCACAGAAGGTATGGAGCTCCACAACTGCTACGATACCATCACCCCAGTCGAAAGGCTTGGGATTGAAACTTCTCTATCATGGTACAATCATCGCGAAAATGCACAGTTACTGGGTAGTGTTCTTATATATGTCAACAACAATGTAGAAATCTATGACCTCAATATCGATGTAACGGGTAGTTTCTATAATGAAGTCTGCTCAGAAAACACATGCTATCCAGGTTTAATGTGTACGATGGATGCCAATGTTCTGTTTGCAGACGGCAGCATAAAAAATGGATTCAATGTAGAAGGTGGAAACGTCTTTGTTCGTGCTTGCAATCTAACCATTGAAAATAGCGATATCTTTAATGGCATATCAGAACGTGGTGCGGGAATCTATGTGGAGTTTGGATCTGTAGATGTACAAAACTCATATATTACGGGGAACCAAGCCACCCAAGGTGGAGGCATATATATCAAAGAAGGCTCTATCAGCGGAGAGAACACGCATATCAGCTTCAATCATGCCCAAGAAGGAGGAGGAATATACACCAAGGAAAGTACTGGATTGCTAACATCCATGCTTATTCAAAGCAATACTGCAGATGTTGGCGGAGGCTGTTGGCTAATGGATAGCACAAATGAATTTACCAACGTACTCGTCAACGAAAACATTGCTGAACAAGGAGGTGGTATTTATCTTTCGGGAGCAAGTCTTCATCTTCTCGGATCAATGCTCAACAACAATATAGCAAGCTCAGGTGGACATGCATGGCTCGGAAACTCTGGAAGCATCCTTTGGGAAAACACATTGGGTAGTTTTGCCCAAGGCGGTGCTGTATGGATTCAAAGTGATGGTGCCCTTACTTGCTCTCATACAGATTCTTCTTCGTATAGCGGATTTTTTAGCAACCAGCACGACATTGGAGGCGCGATTAACATTGCTGATTTGGGTACATTTACGGGTATTGATTGTGACATGGGAGTCGAAGGTCAAAGCGAAGACAACTTCGAAACCGATATTGCTCTATTCTCAGAAGGCATTCTCATTGATACACAAGAGGCGAACAACAATGCCAACATCTTATGTACACAAGAAGAATGTAACTACCAGTGACATTACTCTATAAAAAATGTCGGCCAATAATGCGGGTCTGGACGAACTGTGACTGTTTGAGCCCGCCCCTTTAAGTCCACCACACGAAAACGAAGTGGCCCCTCTAGTTTTTCAAACAGTGCATACAACTCATCAATGCTATGTACAGGCTTCTCATTCACAGCCAACACACGGTGTCTTGGCTCCAAATCATCTCGACGACATGGGGCTCCTGAATAACAGGTCGCGATATACCCCCCGTTTGTCTCAGCAGACCAAAAGTCGGCTATTCCCGTGGGAACATCTTGAAAAATCGCCCCACCATACGAAAGGAATCGACGAATCCCTTTTCCACTTCGTACAAACGATTCCATAGAGACATCCACGACCTCTCGTGATCGAAACACCTTCATATTCAATGTTCCGCTTCGGATTTCCTTCTTGAGCTTGTCCAGATGAACAATCGGCATTTCATTCACAGACAAAAGCATATCTCCGACCTTCAAGCCTTCTGGAGTTTGAGAAGAAAGTCGATTCACAACCAGCACACGACGTCTCGGGTCTTGCTGCACCAATGGCTCTGCCAAATCAGAAGGCAATCCCTTTTTCGCAGCGTCCGCCAAAGAGCTCACTCTCCAACTAACTCCCAACATTCGAATGTCATCACTACCATAAGACTGAAGCGATTCTTTATGTACATCCATAGGGATTCCATAGTACCCCTTGGACAAACCTTGTGCACGCATACTCTCATACGAAGCCCACTGCGCAAACACTTCACCCTTCTTGTTGCACAATACACCACCAATCGTATCAAGGTCTGCATCGAGTTTGTAGAGTTCAATGTTATTGTCTTGCACGACCGGTCTTCTTCCACGACGACCAAAATAGTCTACTCTTTTGCCCAATTCTGTCTTTTTGAAAACCATCTCTTGGTTTTTATTTCGCGCCAGAACAAAAATCTTCTCTCCTTCTTTTGGAATCTTTTTGGCAAATTGAACTGGCTTCACTCCAGTAACCAAAGAGGTCTCATATCGTACCAGAGCCAAGTTGTGTTGCGGGTGCAGCCATTCTACTTGTGCTGGAATACGTACAGATCCGGCGAATGTTACAAATACATCGCCCAATGCAACCGGAACCGTATCACGATCAACAGCCAGCAATCCATCGGCCACCACCACTCCTGTCCCTTTATAGTTGTCACCGGACACTCCCTCTACAAAATAAGGAAGCTGGAATTCGACCACCGCCAAGCTTGGTGCCAATTTGTTGGATAGTTTTTCGGGCCACTCGACATAGGTCGCCTCTTTCGATTCGACAGACACGGTATCGGTACTTTTGGTGAGTTCCACCTTATCCCATAAGCCGGTTTTGTCATTACGAGTCCAGCGAAAAGAAGGAAACCATCGAGTGTCCCAACGTACAGACTGAGATAAGACCCTATTTTTATCTCGAATGTAGAAGTACTCCACATCCATAAAACTTCCACCTGGTTGTATGGCCAGTGACGCCTGTAGATCATCAAGTGTTTGTACCGTTTTTCCGTTGATTTTGGTGATCACCGCATCCGAACTAATCCCGCCTACATCCAAGCAGTACCCATCGTTGGCTACATACAACCCCTGAACCGGAAGGTCATAATGTCTCGCCATTTGGTATGATAGAGGATGGATTACCGAACCACAAGCCTCAAGAAATGATGATGGAGATAGCTCATGCAGATCGGAGACAGGAATAGACAATGTCAATGACGCTCCCCCACGCTCAACCACTATAGACACCTCTTTTCCAACACGATTGTCCAAGATTTTTTCCATAGAGACAAAATCATTGATTACGTTTCCTTCTACTGAAACCAAAACATCCCCTGTTTGAATCAATGTCTCGTCCAAAATGGTTCGATCTACTTTCAATACACCACTTCCCTCAGGAAACTCTGTGCGAAAATTTTTCATGGAAGCATCGGATAGACCCAAACGGCTTGCCGCATCATAGGTGATATGGCGGAATGTAGTCTGTAGGGACCCCCTTGGAATTGGTATATCTTTTTGCACGGCTTCAAGCGCCCGTTCAACACGATCCAAAGGCAAAAAGAAACTGGATGCGGAACGAGATGAGCCTCCTGCATTCAACGCAACCGCCTTACCCTCCAGCGAAAGAACAGGACTTCCAGAAGATCCACCAGATGTACCTGCTGCCGCCTGAATGTAAAAAGTGTTAAAATCATTGAAGTTTTCACGTCCATAGTTGGGCGCATTTCTATCGAGCCTTGCCAATGTTCCAGGCAAAATCGATATCTTCTCACCCGCATTATTTCCAATAAGACGTACCTCCATTCCCATTTGCGCACACGACGAACACAGTTCTATTTGTGGTAGATCCATGTACTGTACAAGAGTCGGATCGAAGCGATAAAAACCGAAATCATGAACAGGATCTCGATAAATCGGCTTCAGAGGTATCTCTTCATTGTTAAGAAGAATAGCCATGCTCGTCACGGGACCAGGCTCTACCACATGACGATTGGTCAAAATAATACCGCGTTTTGCATCGACAACAAACCCCGTAGCCCCTCCTACTCCTGCTCGCTCTGTGTCAAAATTCCGATTGGAAGCAATGCGAATGGAAACGATTGCCGGTGATTTTTTCTGTATCATCTCTTCCCAAGATGCAAATGCCAGTGTGCTCAACATCAAAAACATCAATATGCTCCTCTAAAAAAAGTCTGTCTTATCGACAGACTCTATTGTCTATAACCAAACGAAATCAAGACGCTACTTGTAGCGCAACATCATCCATAAACGAGCCGTATCATTAGATACAACATAGGCATCATCTTCTAGACGCAAAACGTAGGAGCCACCAATACGAACAGAATCTGTTTTGTTGTGCCACGTCACACCAGCAGAGACTTCGCGCCCATCACCGGTATTGACCAGATCTGTATTATCATCAAACGAAGAATAGCGAACGGCTGGTTCAAATTGACCTACGCTGTATCCTACCTGTGCCAAATACCCCATCTGCTGCGTTTCAGATAGAACAGCGGGCACATCGACAGTCGTGTTGGTTGGACTCAAGGTTCGCATGCGGAATTCTCCAAGAACACTCAGACCCGCTGCGCGAATGATAACATCTGCTCCATATCCCAAATCCTGGGTTGCGATCTCTTGGTTGAGATAGCCATCAAGAGCAACCCCCATAACAAGACCATCTGTGACACCAAAGGTATTGTATGCTCCTTCACCCATTGTATATTCAATACGTCCAGCCAACATCTTTCCCGAATTATCATCTCCAAGAAGAGAACCATTTCCGTTAAATATACCAGCTTGTACATTCAATTTGGATGACTTCATATCAACCGTATAATCCCCCAACAAACCAACTTCTCGATTGGGTACCATCCATACAGATGCCGCAGCTCGTTCAGCGAGAACCAAATCACTAGAGCTCATAATCTGCTCACGAGAAACCGGAACTTTTTGCACACCGCCCGTCAGCCACAGACCTTGTACTGCTTTCCAAGAAAAATACGCATCAACCAAGTCAATCCGCTCAGAACCACGATTGAGCGTCGCATCAAAGGGAGAAGACATCCCTACACTAACATGGTATCGTGTTTGATCATTGGAGCCTGAAATCCCTGCTCGTGTTCTTCGTAGCTTAAAGCCGATATCATCTTCTGGATCCCCATATCCGGCTGGATCCGCCACTTCATTTTCATCCATGTCATAGACGGTAGTCCACATGTGCAGCAAACCAAAGGGCTGTGGATCTGCGACTACATCATCTGCGTAGGCATAATTCATCAAAGAAAGTGCAATACTTACAAACATCATCTTCTCCAAAAGGTTGTATTGGAATAACGTCTCTTCCAACAATTTCCAACCTCTTTCTCAATTGGGTTTTTGGAGTTTCTCAAAATGGATCCCAAACACAATTCATGCCAAGTAGACAATAAGAAGATATATCTGAGATGAAAACAAATCAAAAAGGATGCACCAATGCCATATGCACTTTTCATGTTCGGAATATGGGGCTGTCAAACACAAGAGAACAGCACACGTGCGTTTCAAATCGAAGCACTAAACCAAACCATTGGCGGACCAAAAGGCATAGCACAACCCGGAGATTTCCTCATAGAAAACTCGAAAATCCGTGCCGCTGTGATCGGAAATCGACCAAGCATGGGCCCCCATACGGCAGGAGGTTCAATCGCCGATGCTGACCTACAACGCCCTGGTCCACAATATGCAAACGGATTTGGAAACGACCAAATCGCAGAAGTCTTCTCTACAGTCAATATGAACACCGCACTCATCGATGATGAACATGGAGAAGTACGTGTCCTCAATGATGGGAGTAATGGAAAGCCAGCACACATATGCGCTTCTGGAACCGCATTTCCTTTCATATCTCTTCTTCAAGCAATCTGGGGAATCAACGCATGGCTTGATGAAGACAAGAACCTAGCCTACACAATTCGTACAGATTACATCTTGGGTGCAGATGATCACGTTCTCATCATGCAGACGAACATATTGGTCGGAGATAATGATGGATGCGACCACGATATTAGCAATGTCATAGAGATTACCAACGCAGAGAATTTCGTGGGTACAGAAACCAAGCTCATGGATATCGTTCTGGATTTGGGCTATCTTACAGGTGATTTCTACCTGCAGGGAGGTAGCTTAAATGTCTTCACACCCAACATAGGATTTGATGAAGGTGGACACATCGACGATCTAAATCGAGCGCAGGTAAACACATTTACAGATCCTATTCCTGTCGACTTCCTAGCGGGAACGGGAGATAATGTCAGCTATGGTCTAAAATACCCAAAAGCCAAAATGTTTGTTCCTCTGTTTACAAGCTCACAAACAGCTACCATGGGTGGGGCCATGATTCCATCCGATGAAGAGTTGCAAAAACCAGGTGGTCGATTTCCAGATGGTACCATCATTCAATACGAACGCTGGCTTGCTGTTGGAACGGGAGATGTGGGATCAATCTTTGATGCATTTCTTCAACAGGAGAAAAAAAGCAATCCTGATCTGGCTATTGGATCCATTCAAGGACGCGTAATCGATGAGATAACCGGAGATCCAGTCTCTGATGCAATGGTTTTCATTTATCAACAACAAGAAGATGGAACGTTTGGAGGAAGCGATGGAGAGGCACCCTATTCACAATGGACCACCGATGTCGGAGATGACCCCAATAGAGATGGTTCCTTCGGTGGATATTTACCAGTGGGAGACTGGGAAATCTCTGTTCATCAATTTGGAAGACCTGCTGGAGAAAGATTCCAAATAAGCGTCACGGAATCAGGTATCCAAGATCTTATTTTGACCGCTGCCGTACCAGGAAGTGTTCGATTTACAGTTGTTGATGAACAAAACCGACAGCTCCCCACAAAAATATCTTTCTTCTCTGCAACCGATGCTCCTGTACGCAACCCCGTACTCGGAGATGGATTCATAGCAGGAAATCCGGCAGCTGTTATTTTTGCCGATCAAGGAGAAGGCTTTGTCATTCTTCCCCCCGGAGAATACTACGCCGTTGCCTCCAGAGGAACAGAATACGAGCTCGGTATTTCAGATGCTTTCATCATCAAGGAGAATGCCACCACCAATATAGATCTACAAGTAGTGAGAAGCATCGATACCAGTGGTTGGATCTCAGCCGACTTCCATGTTCACTCATTTCCATCTCACGACACTGGTGTAGGTGCAGATCTACGCGTACGAACAATGGCATGCGAAGGAGTAGAATACTTTACCCCAACAGACCACGATTTCCTTTCCGATTTCCGACCCACTCTTGAACATCTTGGACTTGAGTTTTGGCTCAATACTGCACCAGGACTAGAGGTAACAACACTCGAAGTCGGTCACTATCTAAGCTTCCCTCTACGTGCAAATACTGTTGTAGATGCAGGAGGTGCGGTAGATTGGACATCACGAACACCACAAGAGATTATCGACGACATCCGTGAATTAAAAGATCCAGATCAAGAGGTCGAACCCGTCATTTTTGTAGGGCACCCCAGAGACGGTATATTGGGATATTTCGATCAATACGGTCTTGTCTCTACACAAACAGATGGTGGAGACCTTACTTTTGATGAAAATATCTTGGCCTCAGCACTCTTGTCAACCATGACCACCAATCTCGACAATGCAACCATTCTCAAACCAGAAAACTTCTCTACAGACTTTGATGCGATTGAGATTTTGGGAGGGAAACGATTTGATAATATTCGAAGCCCACTTGCTTCTGAGCTCACACGATACAAAGAAGAACGAAATCTATTGGGAACAGATAAAGAGGCCATTTATGCTCTAAACACAAAGTTCGCCTATGAAATCAATACACGAACCATGGAAGAACAACAAGCGCTGATCGATGCAGCAGATGCCTTTGCACAAGGCGAAGACATGGAAAACATCGTTCGATTGGACGGCTCATACAATGGTCAAATCGATGATTGGTTCTCTCTTCTCAATCTTGGGTATCGATATACCGCACTCGGCAACTCCGACACACATGGCACAACAAGTGTAGAAGCCGGCTGTCCACGAAACTTTGTCTTTGTTGGAGAAGATGATCCACTTATGCTCGATGATGAAAAAATTGCTCAAGCAGTTCGTGATGGCAAAGTCGTAGCGAGTTTTGGACCGTTTGTAGAGCTATACGCTCAAAATGATAAATCTCTTACTGTGGGAAGCACCATCACTCCAGATGATGCCGGAAACATTTCCCTAAACATCGATATACAAGCGCCCACATGGATCTCTGTCGATCGTGTGGAAATCTATGAAAACGGCTCACTTATCGAAGAGGTTTCGGTCCCTGCGACCAGTGAAACACTCCGCTATAGCAACACCCACACCTATACACCAAGTAAAGACAGCTGGTATGTCGTCATCGTAATTGGTGCAGAAGGCTCTGATCTCGCACCACTATTCACAAATGTAGAAAGAGACGCAATCCAACTACAAGACGTCATCACAAAAGCACTTGGAGATTCAAGCGCCGTTCCGTCTCTACTCACAGACTTCCTTGTTCCATATCCTCCCATTCCTCGCTCCCATCCTGTTCTTCCAATGGCACTGACCAACCCAATTTGGGTCGACGTAAATGGTGATGATGAATTTACTCCTCCAGGTCTTCCTTCATGGCTCCTAAACCCAAATCAATAACAGACATTCCTATTTTATCCCATCCCATCTGTGCATTGGATTTTGAAACCACTGGTCTCAATAAAACAAATCAAGATAGAGCAGTAGAGATCGCACTGGTCAGACGTGAGCCCAATGGAAACATACACGCTTGGTCTAGCTTGATCAAAAGCCCAAAGAGTATTCCTGTGGAGAGTCAAAAGATTCATAATATTTCCAATGCAATGATTCTAGATGCTCCCTCATTTCAAGATATCTACCCTCGAATTGAACAATTTCTCAAAGACAGCATTTTGATTGCGCATCACAGTCCCTTTGATATTACATTTCTCAAAAAAGAATGTGCATTCATCCAAAAGCCAGTTCCCAACACCGTAGCCGTTCTTGATACACTCACTATGGCTCGGTCTTTTCTCAATCTTCCTCGAAATAATCTTTCCTCTCTTTCCAAGCGTATTGGAATCACCCCACATAATGCACATCGTGCTATGAGCGATGCGAGAAATGCTTTGTTCTTATTTTTAGAAATCATGACTCAGTACCCCAAACAAGATTTAACCGTACGAAATGTAAAGGAAATTATCGAGAATCGAAAACCAAAAGGTATATGGAGGAATCACATCCACAGAAAAGTACGGCTCCTTGTCAAAAAACCTCAAAAAATTCAAATCCGTTATTCTTCAAGTGCTCCCGAACGTCCACTCTTTCAAGAGAGAATCGTCACTCCAATCCGCATCCGAGATCAGTATTTGGAAGCCTTTTGTGAACTCAGACAAGACAAACGAGAATTTCGCATCAGTAGAATCCACAGTATTCTAGAGCTACAATCGCTCTAATGCCCAATGCACTGCTTCGCGAAGAGGCTGTTCAGAAACGTCTGTGTATTTTTTTAGCACGGGGATGGCGGAAGAATTGCCAAGATTCCCCAGACAGATCGCAGCATTTCTCTTGAGTCCCGCCACCCCCGCTCGGCGGACAGGAGAGCCAGCAAAGTACGTGTTAATCTCATCTGAAGTTGCTTCCATAAGCCAAATGAGATCGACCCATGCATGATGAGGAGCAAAATCTTGTAGTATCGCTGGAGCGGGACGATGGTTATGCGGACACACATCTTGGCAGACATCACATCCAAAAATCCAGTGTCCCATTTTTTTCTTGAGCGCATCGGGAATAACGCCCTTGTGTTCAATGGTAAGATACGAAATACATCGTCGTGCGTCTAGCTGTGCATTGCCCAAAAAAGCATCGGTCGGACAAGCCACAAGACAGCGTTTACACCGACCGCAATGATCTTTCATTATTGGTTTATCTGGCTCCAAATCAGCATTACACAAAATCATACCCAGGAAAAAAAAGGAGCTGTCTGCAGGAGAAATAAGCATGGCATTTTTTCCGATAAATCCCATTCCTGCGATCTCAGCCCACGCACGCTCAATAAAGGGACGAGAATCTACGCCAAAATAAAAATCAAACGAAGGGTCACGTTCTTTCAGTTTTTTGCACAGACGCAACAATCTTTTGCCGATTCGCTTGTGGTAATCTTTACCCCAAGCATATCGAGACACTCTTCCGACCAGGCCTTGTGGCTTTTCGGGTACAGGAAAAAAATAGTCAACACCCAAGACAACCAACGACTTTCCAGTTGGAAGGAGTGTTAAGGGGTTGGCCCTAGGAGGACGAGAACGCCTCATCCAACCCATCGAGGCATGAAGTTCCTTTTCAAGAAACCGGTCGTAACGATCTATTCCAGGGGCTTTATCGACACGAGCAATTTTCAGCCTAGAAAACCCCTCTTCCTTTGCAAGAACATCCAACATATCGCGCGAGATCATCGCTCTAAAAAACTCGCCTCAAATGCTCGTTTTCGAATTGTAGGGATCTCTCCCGCTGATAGCACACCGATATCTTCCAAGATAGAAAACTCGCGCTGAAGATTGGTGCGACAAAGATAGGTTCCGTCTGTATTAATTGTAAAAGGCACATTGCCATCTCTGAATCGAGAGATAATGTAATGAAAATCTTCAATAGAAGATACTGCCCGAGTATGCACATTAGAGGTCGGACAAATTTCCAACACTGTTCCCGTATCTGCAAGGCGTGCGATAGCCTCATCATTGTACGCTGCGCGAATTCCATGTCCGATTCGATGAGGACGAAGGTGCTTCAATACTGCAATCACTCCCTCTCCACTTGTCGATTGTGTCTCTCCTGTGTGAATGGTTGTCCCCAACCCTGCGGCTCTGGCTCTGGCA
>NYTD01000221.1 GCA_002683315.1 Deltaproteobacteria bacterium
AAGCGCTTTGTCTTTGTACAAGCGAGCATTAAGAATAGTATGTACATAGGTATCCATAGTTGTGGTGTTAAAACTGAGGATTAGTAACTTAGGAAGTTTGAAAATTCAAATTCTATATGTATTGCACAAAAAATAGTTATAGAGTGTTACGAGTTTTGAACGTATATTCCAACAACAACTTGAGAGGGTTCTACTATTTCATCTCCCTGTGGTTCAAGAAGCCCTAAGGATCGAATTTCAAGGATCGTATCATGTAGACCCTCTTGAATAGACACGACTCTCTTTTGAGAATGAACACCTTCTACGAATCGATCACGATATGGGTACACTTTTTGGAGAGCAAACCAATTCAGCTGGGCACATTCATTGGAAATATCTTCATATAACCATTGTTCTAGCTCTCTTGAATAAGAGAAGTCTTCTTTTTTATACAGATCTTTGCATACATGTGAATAATAGATGGCGAAATTATTTAGGAATGGGAGAAATGATTTTTGTACCCATGAAAGTTCGCTTTCAACTCCTTCCAGTTGTGCCAGTTCTTGACAGATCTTTTCTACTCTTCCAAGTACTCTACGGTTGTATATTTTAAATAGACGGTTGTTATCGCATTGCTTTTCATCATGTTCTTTACGATCAAGAAGAGCGCATAGTGCAGTGATAAGTGGGTTGTAGTTGTGTAGGTTTGGATTTTGTTTTGGTGTAGGTTTTGTGCGTGTATTGTTATTTTCTTTTGTCTTTCGTCTATTTGCTTTGCGTTTGCGTGTTGCATTATTGTTTTTGGAGGAAGATAGACTGGGTGCTCGTTTCGGAGAGGCCGATGTGGCAAGGTTCCTCTCTTCTTTACTTTGAATTTCTCCAAAACAAAGAGGGGCAAAACTTTTTTTGTTTTGCTTTGTAATTGTATCAACCCGCATATTTTTCGATAGCTTGATCAGTTTTTTGGGAATCATGAATCTTCCAGATAGAAGTAGTTGTTTTTAATTATAGCACAACGTATCGTAAAAAATCAATGTCTAGGTATGGCTATTCAAGAAGATCATTTTATGATAATGTGCATCATAAGAGGGAGTGTTGTGAACTGTATTGTGATTGGGAAGGGTAGAGCAGGTTCGGCACGAGTACGTACGATCCAAGAGAACCGGCAGTGTGTATTGGTTCGTCATGTTTCGGGTCGAGATTTTCATAGGCCTCAAGAGGCAAATCGGAGTCTGTATTTTATATGTACAGAGAACAAAAAGCATTATGGTATGGCCAAAACCATATTGGAGTCCGGTCATCATGTTGTAGTAGAATTTCCTCCGTGCACAACACAAGAAGAATGGGACTTCCTTGAATCGTTGGCCATTGAGAGAGGTTTGATACTTCACTGTGGTCTGATAGGATTATATTCTAGATCGCACAAGCATCGAAAGCAATGGTTGGAAAGACATTCAGCACAGGAAATATGTGTAGACTTTTCTGGTGGTCTGTATCGATGGGTGCAAGAAGAGGCAGATGTACATCATATTCCACAACTTTCTTTTGGTAGGATTGTGGCCATTTGGGATTTGGTAGGTCCACTGATTGCAAGTGAAGTACAGCTTGAAAAGAATGCACACAGTTATACTTTTATACTTCATGCAAAAGGAAAAAATGGAGAGAAAGTGGTTCTGAGAGAACAGCGGGAAAAAGAGCGAAAACGAGATACTGTGTGGAGGATGACAGGAGCAAAAGGAGAGACGTACCAGCCTCAAAAGAGGATCAAAGAAGACCTTTTTGGTATAGATCTGGATAGAGTATTACAAAATATTTCAAGCGATGTACGGATTTCTGATATTCTTGGTTTTTTGGATACAGTACATGTAATGACATATGGGACAGAAATATGATCTGGCTATTTGGATGTGCGCAAACATTACATTTTGAATATGGTGGGGGTGACACCGGTACGATTACACAAGTTGAAATCGTCGACGAAGATGGTGATGGGTATCCGCACTGGAGTACAGCTAATTCTGTTGAAGAAGCTGATTGTGATGATGAGAACTCTAATATTACTCCAGATAATGAGCGTTGGATTGAAGCAGGTTTTTTTTGGCGAGGAGATGATGATGCTCCATTGGCGGGACCAATGCGTGAGGTTTTTTTGTCCGGTTTTTGTATTGATAGAAATGAAGTTCAAAATGATGAATATGCAATTTTTATGACACAAATGTGGAATCGTGGTCTTGAAAATGAAGATGAAGAGGGGGCCGAGCTCTATGATTTTGATGACAATGATGATATCTATGAGCCAACCATAGAAGAAACTACAGATGGCTATCGGGCTGTTTCGGGAAGGGGAGCGCATCCTGTAACAGAAGTATGGTTTTCATCGGCACAGCGGTTTTGCCAAGAGTACGGAAAACTTCTTCCAACAGAAGCGCAGTGGGAAAAATCGGCTCGGGGTACAGATGGACGACGTTATCCGTGGGGTAATGAAGACCCTACCTGTACGTTGGCTAATTTTGGAACGCCGCAAGAACGCTGCGAGGGAGATACACTTCCTGTCGGTTCACATCCTCTTGGTGCTTCTCCATATGGAGTTTTGGACATGGCTGGGAATGTTTCCGAATGGGTGTACGACTATTTTCAAGAAGATTATTATGAAATGGGTGAGACAGAAGATCCGCAGGGGCCGATGAGTGGATACTATGAAGATGAAACAGGTCAAGGTTTTGAAGCCCGTATCGCACGATCAGGAAATCACTCAACAGATGAGGGAAGTATGCAAGCATTCCATCGTACGCCAGAGCCAGCTTTGGGAAGCAGCAATGGATTGGGATTTCGATGTGTGCGTATATTGGAGTAGTTCATGTCAGATTCTTTCATATACAACCCACCAAAAGAACCGTGGTTGAGTATCCTTTATCAAGATAAAGATTTTTTGGTTGTGGATAAACCTTCTGGTCTTTTATCGGTTCCCGGACGTATTCATAAAGACTCTGTACTGTCTCGCGTTTTAGAGATAGAAGAACGAGCGTATGCTGTGCATAGGCTGGATATGGATACTTCTGGTTTATTGGTTATCGCTCTACGCAGAAAAGCAGAAAAAGCATTGATGGAAGAATTTCGTCTCCGAAGGGTTCAAAAAGAGTATGTGGCAATTGTTTCAGGAACGTTGTCTCAAATAAGAGGTGTAATATCAGCTCCTTTGTCTCGATGCTTGGGGAGTCCTCCGCGCTCTGAGATTGATTGGGAAAATGGAAAAGCAGCATATACAGAATATAAAGTACTCCATCAGTCTGATACCAAGGCGTATGTCCAATTGTTTCCCAAAACAGGGAGATCTCACCAACTGCGCGTCCATCTTTTACATTTGGGACATCCGATACTTGGAGACCGATTTTATTTTCCGGAAAGTCAAGAGAAACGACTTATGCTTCATGCAAAAAGATTAATTTTTGCCCATCCATATCATGGTAAAAGGATGGAGTTTTTTTCGAATGAGGGGTTTAAAGTCTAATTTTGTCGCTTCAAATTGTAGCTAATAGTTGCCAAATAAGACTTCTTTCGTTAAAATGATAACCATTAACCCATGGAGATAAAATGAAATCTTATTTACTCGTTCTCTCTGTATTCGCAGTTGCTTGTGGCACTGCAGAGAAAGAAGATACAGCTGGAGATAGCACAACACAACCTTCAAGTGAGCCTGCAAGTGCTCCTACTTCTTCCCCTACTTCTGAGCCAGAGGGTGGAGAGATTCTGTTGTACAACACTTCTTTGTGGTCTGGTGAATGGGCGATTGCAGAAGGAGCGTTGAGCGGTACAGAAAACTGGTTGAGTTCTGGATGGCAAGAATCAGCAGGAGTTCGTGATTGTGATTACGCATGGGATCTTGTTGGTGCAGCTCCTGCTGCAGCTGTGTGTGAAGATTGTGTCTGGGAATTTGAGATCACTGCAACAGGTAATGCAGATGCCTCCACATTTAACAGTGAAGAATGTGACCTTCAAGACGATGTGTTTACATATGCGTATACAGCAGAGTATATGTATGAAGGAACATCTATGGGACCTGCTCTTTTGTACAAAGGTTCTGCAGAAGATTCAGAAATAGGTGCTTTTGTTCTTCCTGGAAACCCCAACTCCCCTCAAGTTGAAACATATACAGCTGAGATTAATTGGGACGAAGCAGCAGGAACATTCTCCTATGCCTCTGGAACTGTAGACTACGAATACCTTTACCAGTACTAATCTCAGTCGGTAACAATCACTAAGCCTCTGCGTACTGCAGGGGCTTTTGTTTTGTTTGGAGTATGGATGATGTTTTTACTACTCAATGTTGTTTTGGCTTCCCCGGGAGAGATGTTTCTGCGGTTTAATATCCCACAACTCGCACGAGAAAATGCACAAGCTATGTTGGACAAAAATCCCGATAATCTAGCTGCGCACGCTCAGATAGCGATTTCCTTGTGTCGTTTGGGACGATATAATGATGCCTTACCTCACTTTATTTTTGCGCAAGGGACTTCCTTGTATCCTATTCGTCTTCATGAGTATCATGCAGACGCTTTGCGGTATACGGGCAAAGTGGAGCAAGCTGTTGATCTTCGATCGGAACTGTTGATGGATTCCAAAATTCCTGTCGGTATGCATCCTCGGATTCTCGCAGGTATGGTCGATGATTGGAGGTATGCGGGAAAGACACAAAAGGCTTTTGATATTGCATTTCGATTGATGTCCAAGCACCCCAATGCTGCATTGAGCTACGCAATGATGGCACAACTTTATTTGGATATGGCAGATCCACAAGAGGCTTTCTTTTACATATGGAGGGGGCGTCGAAAAGTTCAAAATACTCGAACAGAAGAAGTGTACGCTCGATATTTACTGGAGACCGGCTATCCAGACCTAGCGGAGAAGCATATTCGTCTGTTCTTTGAAAACAATGTTCGAAATTCTCTTCTTGCATTATACGCGAAAGTCAAGTTGGAAGCATATGGTCCTAAAAAGGCATTGGCGTTGCTAAATAGAAATAAATTTAAAGGAAATCAAAGTCCGAGGGTTTTGTTGATTCGAGCACAGTCCTATGATGTGCTGGGCAAAAAAGATGCGGCAGCTGAATTATATGCATTTTTGAAACAAACCTACCCTTCAATTTTTCAGAAGCCATAATCAGGACAGAATTATTCGTAACAATACAGTAACAAATAGTTCAAAAACGAGCATAGAGCATTTTTACAGAGCACAATAGAACCACTATTTATTGTAAATTTTACCTATATTTTGGAGTACATAATCATGACTTTTTTGACTCTTGGTCTTTTTTCGTTTTGGGCTTGTGGTGATAAGCCTCTTGCTACAGATACTGCAACATCTCAACCCTCTTCTGAGCCAGCGTCTTCTCCCACAGATGACCCCATCATCGAAGAAGAGCTGGAACCTCTAGAGATTGTTGCTGTTGGATTTGAATTCTTGGGTAGCTGGGACCAAAGCACAGCGACGCTCGGAGGATGGACTCTTGATGATGGAACGCCTCGCGACCATTTTATGCTGGTTCATTTCACCAACATGGATTTCTTCAGTGAAGGCGCTGGAGATGAAGATGAAAATATTTGTACTTTCTATGCTCGTTTTGTCAATCAAGCAGCCGTTCTTGACGCACAAGAATATCCTTGGGATAGTCCTCCATCAAACTCTGGTATGTATCCACTTGATGGTGCTTCCGCTTCGACATGGGCTGGATTTGAAGGGTACCTGACATTTGATGGTACAACATCTACTCCCGATAGCTGTGGAAGAGTAATTGATGATCGTGTAATCACAGTTACTGATGAAGGATTGATCGTATTTCCAATGGAAGGAATGCACTTTGGTCTTTCCTATGGTCCTTTGACAGAAGAACATGAGTCTCGTTTGAGCGAAGCATATGCCGATTCCGATATTGGTGACTATTTCGACACCTACAAAGAAGCATTTGTTTCTCAGTACATCCATATCAATCATCCAGATGCATCATCAGAAGAAGGATATGATTTTACTGGATATGACTGGAACTATGCTCGCTTGGCTGGTTTGAATGATGATGAAACAGTTACAACCGTTCCTTGTGAGTGGGATGAAACACTTGATTGTTATGACTTGATTCCATATGATGGTGAACAGACTGTACTTAGTCTCTCTGATGCATTTTGGTACGAAGATTTTCCAAATATTGATTTCGATATTCTCAACTTGGGTGTTCCCGAGATTACAGAGCCTACAGAACCGACAGAGCCTACAGATGCACACGTCCGTGTTGTACACCTTTCCCCAGATGCTCCTGCCGTTGATGTGTATGCCAATGGTTCTGCAGTAGGTGTCGACAATGTTGATTTTCCTGCTGGTTCAGCATACTTAACCGTTCCTGCAGGCGAGTATACCTTTGAAGTTGCTCCAACAGGAACCTCTTATGCAGATGTTGTTCCTGTTGGTCTTACAGCAGATCTCGAAGCAGGTGTAAGCTACACAGCAATTGCTCACGGTTATCTCGATCCAACAAATGGAAGCAATGGATTTGCCATTACACCATTTGTAACTGATCGTTCAGAGGTTACAGAAGGAACGTTCCGTTTGCAAGTTGTTCATGCTGCAGCTGCTGATGCTTTTGCACAAGTTGACATCTGGAATATCACAGATGCAGACAGTCCAGCAGCTCTCATTGAAGACTTTGATTATGGTACATCTGTTACCACAGAACTTCCTACAGGAGTTGCTTTTGTATTGGGTGTAGATGTTGATAATGATGCTTCTCCAGATGCAACATTCAATATCCCAGATTCTTTGACTGGAGTTGTGAGTGTGTATGCTGTAAATGATACAGCAGGAGTTCCATTCCTGTTTGCACATCTAGATGATGGAACAACCGTTCAGATCGATGCAGAATAATTACTCAGCATTGTAAACAAGCAAAAGGCATCATGAATTATCATGATGCCTTTTTTATTTCCATATAAGTAGTTTTTTGCATTGTAATGAAGCATACGAATCAATCGAAAATGATTGGTTGTTGAGCTACAAGGTGATAAGACATCAGATATTAATTGATATGGGGAAAAAGATGAAGTGGCTATTAATATTTGTGCTTGGTGGGTGTCCCAAAGTCCCAGAAGAAGTAGAAAAGAAGAGAGAAGAAACAATTGGAGAGATTCTGATAGAAAAGAGTAATATCGACGAACGGTCTTATCGATATATGGAACTTGACAATGGCTTGCAGGTTGTACTTATCTCTGATCCCGAGATCAATATGGCAGCAGCGGCGTTGTCCGTGCGCGTAGGACAATTTCACGATCCGATTGAACGACAAGGTTTGGCGCACTTTTTGGAGCACATGCTCTTTTTGGGGACAGAAAAATATCCTCAAGAAGGAGGCTATAGAAAATTCATTACGGAAAATGGTGGTCGATCTAATGCTGGGACAGGACAAGAGAGAACCACGTATTATTTTTCTGTGAAAGAGGAAGCTTTTGAAGAGGGACTGGATCGTTTTGGGCAGTTTTTTATTGCTCCTACGTTGGATCCAGATTTTGTACAACGTGAGCGAGGTGCTGTTCATTCTGAGTACGAATTGAAAAAGAAAGAGGATGCACGACGCTATCGAGAAGTTCGTCGTAAAACCAGTAACCCCAAGCACCCATTTTATAAGTTTTCGGTTGGAAATAAGGATACGTTGTCAGATGAAA
>NYTD01000222.1 GCA_002683315.1 Deltaproteobacteria bacterium
TAACACGGATATTGTTTCCTTTTTCTACATAAGGACGGAGTGCGTAAAAGAACTGAGTAAATGCTTGCTCAATAATTCTAGGATCTCCCCAAAAAATAAAGTCTTCTACTTCCGAGGTTTCTATCATTACATCACGTTGTTGAAGATAATTGGAAACACTCTTTGAGGTCCTGCGAATAACATCTCGAAGAGATATCTCTTCATGAAGTCGGTCGCTACTTTCTTCCAGCGTTTGTGATGCTTCAAGCCATTGATGTATAATTTCTTTACATCGCTTGGCCTCAACTTGAATCATAGAGATAAGCTCTTCATCTGGATAGCTCAAATCAAGGATTTGGATTGAACCTAATACAGCTGACAGAGGATTATTTAAACTATGAGCAAGTCCTGCTCCCATTTCACCAACAGCAGCGAGACGAGCAGATTGAATTAATCTTTCTTGCGCCTGTTTGAGCTCTCTTGTTCTTTCATCGACTCTATTTTGAAGATCTGCATTGGTTTGAGATAAAATTTCAGCCTGTCTTTGGAAATCATTCGAATATTGATCCAGAGCTACACTCATCATATTGAAGGCATCAGCAAGTTCCCCTATTTCATCATTACGATGATAATAGACTCTTTGCCCAAATCCTCCCATGGCTATCGCTCTTGCAGCATTCACCAAATCCTCGAGAGGCTCTGTTAATCTACGAATAAATAAACCAGAAAGCAATAGCGATATAAATACAGCGATTGAACTTGCTATCAAAGTCGATATCCACAAATTTTTACTCGATGTTGCATAACGACGAGTATCAGAACCTACAAAAATATACCATGGAACACCTTCTATAGAAGAGCATGATGCTATTACATCATTGTTTTCTGGCGTCATATATTGAAGGTTAATGGCATTGAATTGCTGTAAACAGCGACGAATCGTGATTTCTGGAGACAGTTGAGTTTGTGATGTTCCAAACTTTCCTATTGTTTGAGATATAAGAAATATTTCAATTTTATCTGTTTTGTGTTTACTCAGCATTTCGATTACATCATTCAAGCTAAAATTTACAGCAAGTACTTCATTGGTACTTATGGGCGTAATATAAAGTAAAGAATGAGAATGAATCTTTGTGTCAGAGAAGCCAAACTGTTTGTTTTGAATCCGTTCTTTAATAAGAGACCGGAACTCAATAAAATCTTCATTGGTTATATCTTGACGCTTTTGATGAGGTATGACATCTAAGCCCGTGTCATCAAAAACTCCGGCGATTTTAACATCCTTCGCATCTTCCATTAGATTCGTAATCATGAATTGACTTGAAACTTCGTTATTTTTAAACTTTGAGACATTTTTCTCTATGTCTGTACGAATGGAGTCAATCCACGTTTGTGTATAAAATGAAGAACTACGTGATAAATTTAATTGCTGTTGAGCAATATTATCAAAATATATTTTCTGACGAGAGAATGCAGTCCAAACACCAAGACCTGCTACAGGCATAAGTGTAGATAAAATGCTTAATATTCCTAATCGAGAACCTAATCGCAAGATTACCCACTTCTGGGCATTGGTATGGTTAAAAGGAACACTGTACCATGCTCAGAACTTGATTGTACTTGTATTTTTCCATGATTCTTCAACAAAAGACGGTACGTCACATTAAGTCCCAAACCTACTTTTGAAGGACCTGTATTCTTTGTGGTAAAATGAGGGTCGAAAAGCAGTGGAACATCGCTATCTTTGATTCCTGTTCCATTATCTCGCACTTCTATTTTGGTGTTAGTTTTGGTTTGCTGAATGGATATCCTTAGAATCCCACCCGACTCTTTCTTAAATCTCTTTTGTATCGCTTCAAGTGCATTTTGAAAAAGATTAATAAAGATCTGCTTGAGTTCAATTTCATCAATATTTATCGTGATCGCATCGACACCAAATTCCTTAATCTGTACATTTGTAAGAAGTTCGCCTGCTTTACATACTCCCAACGCTGCATCAATACATTCCTTTACGTCTGTTTTGATTGTTTTCTCTTCTACATTTACGAACGTTTTCATCTCTTGAATAACAGCCTTCGCCTCATCAATATGGAAGATAATATCTTGTGCATAATTTTTCGCTAATTCTAAGTCTGGAGCATTACAGATACTTTGAGCCAATGAATAAATGCCTTGTAAAGGTGCAGACAACTCATGAGAAATACCTGCAGAAAAATGTCCCACCGCAGCCATTTTTTCAGATAAGACCAATTTTTCTTCTAATTTTTCTCGTTCAATAAGCGCTTGTGATAACTGTGCATTACTTTCAGAGAGATGTTTGAGCAATCTTTGATTCTCTAGTACAACATCTTGCTTTTCAAAAGCAGTTCTCACACGATTTTGTATGCTTCGGATATTATCCATAGCATCTGCTTTTAATAGATAGGCGTAGGCTGAATGATCAATGGCTTCCAACATCGTTTCTTTAGAGTCGTATCCCGTTAAAATGATCACTTCCGTATTGGGATTTGCTATCTTGGCAATCTTTAAAATTTCCATTCCAGATATATCTGGAAGGTTCTTATCCGTGATGACTAGATCACATCCTTCATTTTCAATAATATTTTTTGCACCTTGTCCGTTTTCAGAAGTAAGGATTTTGTATCCTGACTTTTGAAAGATTCTTTTTAATAAAATGAGGAAGGAAGGTTCATCATCAACGATTAATAATCTCTTTACATTCGTATTTTCTTTTTCCATCTTATTTCCATCGGATGAGATGATAGGATATGGTAGATTACACGGAAAAAGGTAGGGACGCAAGCCAAACTTTGTCCTTGTCACCAGTTCTTTACTGTCCCCTATCCTATTCCGAGCTTTGCTTTATATTTTCTTCATACATACATAAAAAAAATGCATGTATTATCTAAGGTTTAACTGTGACACTATTTTTTATCATATCTTGTACACCCAAATATCAGATTACAAATTCCAATAATAACGAAGAGTTACCTCGGTCTATCCAGTTTACTGAACTTGCTGAAAAGACTCCATCGACTTTAGATCAAAATAACGATGGAAATCCTGATCAATGGAAATATAGCTATCCAGATTCTCAGGCCATTGAAATTCGTGCGGTAGATCTAAACCATGATGGAAAAGAAGATATACGAACGTACTTCGACCCCAAGGGCAACATAACAAAAGAAGAATTTGATGGTGATTTCGATGGAAATGTCGATATTATAGATTACTATTCAAACAATAAACGTGTGGAAAGCCACATAGATACAAATACAGATATGACATTTGATGTCTTTCGTTTTTATAATGAGGGCGTCTTGAAACGAGAAGAGATAGATACAAACTATGACAATACCATCGATGTTCGATATAATTACAATGCCGATGGAAGACGTATCAAGGAGTAACCATGATTCTTTACTTTATCTTCGCTTGTGCTACTACCAAGAGCAACAAGATGGAAACGCCCCTAACAGAAGAAAAGACACGAGTATCTCATATCCAGACAAAAGAGCTTGAAGATGGAGACATACTTCAACTTATCGACCTAAATCAAGATGGACAAACTGACGTGTGGAATACATTTCATCCACGAAAAAATAACAGTCCTATTTTGGTAAAAAAGGTTCTTGATATCAATCATGATGGTATGGGGGATATATGGAGCTATTATGGTGACGATAGCAAACTCATCGAGGAGCACTTTGATATGAACTTCGATCAAGTCATTGATCGAAAAGAATATTATCAAGATGGAATTTTAATCTCCAGTATTTTTGATGCTGATGGAGATGATCAGCCAGAAG
Source organism: Deltaproteobacteria bacterium (assembly GCA_002683315.1). Lineage (GTDB taxonomy): Bacteria > Myxococcota_A > UBA796 > UBA796 > UBA796. The sequence goes on from NYTD01000222.1 coordinate 3,789, forward strand.
CCACACATCGAGTAAAAAATGGAACACTACATCGTTCAAAATTAGACACAACAGGCGATGGAATACTAGATCTGTGGCAAGCACTTGATAAAGAAGGAAAAGTAGATAAATACGTGCAAGATACCGATGGTGATGGGATCATGGATCAAAGAGTAGAATAATCTCTTCATCCATGGATTTGATGGTAGGCTTCATATGAGGCTACAGCAACAGCATTCGATAAATTTAGAGATCGAATAGGACCTGACATTGGTATTGTGACACAAGGAAAACGTTCTCTCAAGTCAGTAGACAAACCTCTTGATTCAGGACCAAAGACCAACACACAATCTTTTTCAAAAGATGTCTTTCTATACGATGGTATTGCTTTGGTTGAAAAAAGAACCAATGACTTGCCAAAAGCCCATTCTAAAAAATCGTCAATAGACTTGTGCTCTTGAACGTCCACGTTTTTCCAATAATCTAATCCTGCTCTACGTACAGCTTTCTCTGATAAGGAAAACCCCAAAGGATGAACCAAATGAAGCCGAACATTGAGTCCCAATGTTAATCTGCCAATGTTTCCAGTATTTTGCGGAATTTCTGGTTCAACAAGAGCTACATGAAATAAAGGCGACCCATTATTCTTCAGATTCACTCTTATCACTCTCTTCAGAAGAGCTAGACTCTTCTTGGACATCACAAGATACTTCTTCCTGATCCGTATTCTTTTCTTCTTGAATAGGAGGACCATCATACTTACCAACGATAACTTGTGCTGGTTGTAGAATAAGACCTTCAATCCTGTATCCAACCGAATATGTTTGTAAAACGATATCATCAAGTGCAGGATCTGGGGTGGGTTGAGCCATTAATGCATTATGCTCACTGGGATCGAACTTTTGTCCATCTGGAGAAATCTCTTCCAGACCCAGTTTTGTGAAGCCGGTCATAAATGCTTTAATGACCATTTCAATCCCAACCGCAGATTCAGGATCCTTTTTATTTAGAGAAGCATACGAACGACGAAGATTTTCAAGAGGCTCAAAAAGAACCTTTACAACCTCTCCTCTACGTCGTGATGAACGATACTCCATCTGACGCTCTATTCGCAATTTAAAAGATTCTTGATCTTCTTTCTCTTTTTTGTACGCGGAACTTACAGAACGTAGACGAGATTGCAGATCTTGAATCTCCTTCTCTCCAGCGACCAAGCCTTCCTTTAGTCGCTCTACTTCAGTCTCTTTTATGGCCAAAGCTTCGATAACTTCTTCAAGAGTAGGTACATCATCAACCGTTTCTGATGGTTCTTCTTCTTGAGTAGATGTATGGTCAGTCTCCTCAATAGACTCACTCTCTTGTTGTGCATCTTTTGCATTTTCAACTGTAGTCTCTTGCTCATTCGCATCTACATTTTGATCTTTGTTTTCTACATTTTGATCTTTTTCTTCGTTTTGTGACATAATTACCTCTAGGAAAAAATAGAAAATACACCTACGTTTGGATTCCGTTATATAACCACTCAATCAAACGAATCAACAATGTTTATGTGCAATGAACGATATTCAAGAAAAACTTTTTCTCTTTTTTTCCATAATCTTCGTCTTGTTTATGTTCATTCTTCAAAAAGAACATACATCCACTGACAAAAAATGGATTTTGGCGATCCCAAACTTACAAATTGAACAGATACGTTCCATCAAAGTATCTACAGAATTTGAAACCTTTACCTTACATAAAGATAAAGAGACATGGTATGTACAAACGGAGAAGGATTATTATGCAGACAATGAGCTCATAAGGAAAATCCTAACCATATTTTTGCAAGTCCAATGTACACATGACATAACAAATAGTCCCAACGAGTATGGATTACAGTCTCCTAAGATCTCCTTCAATATTGAAAAAGGACATACCATAACAATAGGAGATCCGACTCCTACTCATGAAGGCAATTATATTGCTGTATCTGGCAAACAATGTCGAACGAAAACGAATATCTCTGGCCGTATTCCTACAACGTCGCAAGATTACCGAAGTACCGATCTTCTGTTTTCATCCACTTCGATGATTGAAACCATAGCGCTAAACAATAATGTTATTATTGAAAAAAATAGTGGAAATTGGGTACAGAGATCTCCATTATCTGTCTTCTTGAGTCATGAAAAGATCGATTTGTGGCTCGATAACGTATCAAATGAAAAAGTAGTCCGTTTTATTGATAAAAGACCAAAAATCATGGAAAATAGACTGATTATACAATCGAGAAATGCAAAAAATCAATTCGAATGGTCAGATAATGAAACAATGGCAAACACATATCACATGGAAGGTTTTGTCGGCTCAAAGAACCTCGTTCAATTACTCAACATTGACGTTGAACTCTTTTATGAACCAATGCTTCTACCAAATACCTTCCACAACAAAAAAATATCGTTCGCAGAACATACAAACCAACATGGGGAGACAGTAAAGGTCGATCAAAAAAACTCATTTTGGAGACTGATACAAGAACCTGTATTTGCGCGTGTACAAGAAACAAATATTACCAGTAATGAAGAACTCACTCTATATTTTGAAGATGACACAAAGCTAACATTTCAGTGTGCTCGCAAAGAGAATAAGCTATTACTATCTTCTCCTCTTGAAGATATCTTTATTTTGGCTCCTCAGGACTTTCTTCCGTCTGAATAATAGAGACTTTTTTACTCCACCCATTCACTTTTGTAAAAGATAGCGATAGTGCTGTAGCAAAAGAATCACCATCCAACGTATGTCTTTGTGTGATATGAAGCCCATTGTCGAATGAAACACTACACCATCCATATGCAGGTACTTCTTTGGATGAGAGCTTGGGAGTCTTCCCCACATAATCTCCACTGGACATGAGCTGAGATTGCACATCTTCAGAAAAATCTCCCTCCAGAACCTTTTGATAGAAATACGATTGAAGAAGAGGATGAATCTTCAAGAGCTGCTCTTTGTTATTTATGTTGAGATCTATGGCTTTTTTTCCACCTCCTCCACACCCTAGATAGAGAGCATCAAAAGAGGTCTCGGGAAGAAAAGATTGAATATGTGTGCTGCCCGAAAATACGACCAATCGAACTTGTGATAATCCTGTGCTTTGATAAACAACATCAAGAAGTTCTTGACTTGGAGCATGCTTCTTTCCACTGAGTTCTTGGGGTGCTTGATCCATAAAAATAACAATTTGTTCTTTATTATCTTCTACAATGGATGATAACCATTGCTTTTGCTCCTCCCATTTGGTTCCCATTTCATTTTTATGAGAATCGAGGAATAAAACAGTCCAAGATTCATTACCATCTGTAAGGCGAGCATGTTGCCAGCCAGCGAATCGATTCAAACCGATATCTTGCTTGGCAGTTCCAAAGATATCGCCAAACTCATTGAGAAGTTTATTCTTGTATTCTGTGCTTCCAGGGATGGCTATCATAGACATTCCTGTAGACTCATTGAGAAGTGTTGATATTTGTTCACTCCATATTTTTGGAGACAATGATTTTACAAAGTTTCCCAATAAAACCAAGCCTTGATTTTTTTCTTCTCTAATATCACGTAAAATCCCTAATGTTGTAGGGCAATATTTTGAAGAAAAAAGACTTCCTGTACACAGATTACCTGTGACAGCAAGCGATAATGGTGCTTGAATCTGCGCTCCATCACTTCCTAAATGTGGTACTTCTTGTGCAAACCCTAAGGTGCCAAGAAGGAATATGGTGAATACATTCATGATTACATCCAAATAATAACGTGTATAATCAATTACTCTACTGTTACGGACTTGGCGAGATTTCTCGGTCGATCTATATCTCTGCCCAGTGCCAGCCCTACTTTATATGACAACAATTGTAGAGGCAAAACGGTGAGTAATGGGGAAAACAGCTCCGAGCACTCGGGTACTGCGATAGAATAATCTCCCTCAGACGCTATCGGATCTCCTTGTGTATGTATTAGTATAATTATCGCTCCACGAGCTTTGCATTCGTGTAGTGATGAAATCGTCTTGTGTTTTAACGGATCATTGGGAGCAATAATAATTACTGGAGTTCCCTTTTCCAAAAGCGCAATGGGCCCATGCTTCATCTCTCCACTTGGATAGGCAACACAAGGTATGTATGCAACCTCCATTAATTTTAGAGCGCCCTCCGCAGCAACAGGCGCGGAAAAACCTCGTCCAAGAAAGAATATGATTTTGGCTTTTGCCAATACTTCAACAATCGGATCAAGGATCCCGGGCTTTTGAAGATATCGATCGACTTTTTCTGGCATCTCCTGAAATTCGGAACAAAAATGCTGCCCTTGTGCAGACGATATGGTGCGCACACGAGCTGCCTGTAGTGTAAAAAGATACATCGCAGAAATCATATTAGAGAATGCTTTGGTACTCGCTACGGCCATCTCTGGTCCAGAATGAATATACACACCTCTTCCACAGGATCGCGCGATACTTGAGCCTACCACATTGACAATTCCCATCGTAGTACCACCTTTGATTTGTATCTCTCTGATCGCTCCCAACGTATCCGCAGTCTCACCAGATTGCGAAACGGCAAAAAACATAGAATCTGAATCAATTACCGGATTTCTATGTCTAAATTCTGATGCAATCTCAGCTCGAGCTGGAATACGAGCCAGACGTTCAATAGCAAGGGCCCCAACAGAGCTCGCATGAAATGAAGTCCCACAGCCAAGTAATGTGACTGAGCTCAAAGAAAGGAAATCCTTAGGCTCCATATCTAGTCCACCTAGTTTGGCCATCCCTTCATCGTGAACCATCCGCCCTCGTAGACATTGACGAATAGCCTCAGGTTGGTCAAAAATCTCTTTGATCATGAAATGAGGAAAATCTCCTTTCTCTCCATCCCCCCATTCTTCTTCAAGGGTTTCAATAAGTTTATTTGTGGTTCCACCATCAAGTCTTGATAGTTGCACATCATCTTGTACAACGTGAGCTATATCTCCATCATCAAGAAATATTACTTGTTTTGTAAATGGTAAAATAGCATGAGGATCGGAAGAAACATAACGAGCTTGGTCACCAACTCCAATCACAAGAGGCGAACCATTTCTCGCCACAAATAATTCATTGGGTCTATCTACAAACATAATCGCAAGGCCCCATGTCCCTCGAGCGAGACGAAGGCATTGACGTATGGACTCAAGAGGATTTCCCTTTGTTTCAAGATCGATGTCTTCTCCAAATGGTCCCTTCCCTGAATACAAATTGGCAATCATATGGGATAATGTCTCTGAATCTGTTTCAGATTGCAACTCAATACCGGATTCTTTTAGCTTCGTTTGAAACTGCTTTGAATTTTCAATAATCCCGTTGTGAACCAAAATCACACGCTGATCAAAACTCAAATGGGGATGGGCGTTCTCTTCTGTCACTCCTCCATGCGTAGCCCATCTTGTGTGGGCGATACCAGTCTGAAGCGGGACATCATCTACAACTTTTTCAAGCTCTATTACACGACCTATCTTTCTTTTAAGATAAAAACGATCGGATTGGTGAACAGCGAGTCCTGCTGAATCATATCCTCGATATTCAAGTCTTCGTAGACCTTGAATTAAAAATTGGGAACGGATGCTTGTTCCAACATAGCCGATAATTCCACACATATTTTAGATGCTCCAATAAATTAATACTTTTAAAACTGATTACGTAATCGGTACAAAAACAAAGGTACTTGAGAGTTTTATTCCTTTGTATTTACCTTGTTCATAAGTGCTTTCCATGTTGGTGGTGGAAGATAATGCTGAACATTTCCTCCGTGAAAAGCGATCTCTTTTACTAGTGAAGATGAAATAAAAATATTGTTTGGCTCTGCAAGCAAAAATATCGTTTCTACCTCAGGGGCCATATCCATATTTGCAAGACCTATTTGAAACTCAAAATCAAAGTCCGTAGCCGCTCTCAAACCTCTTA
>NYTD01000223.1 GCA_002683315.1 Deltaproteobacteria bacterium
ATTCGATGCGGTTGATTGTGAAAGCTCTGCGCATCAATCGCATCTTGAATCGTCAGAATTGATTTTTGCTCCACAAAAGAGACTTCTATGAGATCACATGCTTCTCTGGCTTGTTCATATGTTTCCGCTACCACAACTGCCATCGCTTGTCCGTGATACAAGATTTCATCATGTGCCAAAAGAGGTTCATCATGGATAATTGGTCCCACAAATCGATCTCCTGGAATATCTTTTGATGTTATCACTGCATGAATACCCACAACTTGCTCTGCTTTACTCGTATTGAGCTTTAACGATGTCGCACGAGCGACTTGCGATAGCAAAAGCACCGTGATCAAAGAAGTCTGTTGATCATCGATATACTGCGCCTCTCCAGAAGTATGGTGATAGGCCGATTCATGCTTGTGTGTCTTCTTTGAATTACTCATGAATTTTGCTCCAAAATAAGAGTGGAAGCATGTCTTGGGGGTAGTTTATTCTGATGCGAAAGAGTTTCATGATACAATCCCAACAATAGATTTCTCGCTACTTGTGTACGATACCACGCACTAGCACGATGATCCGATAACGGCGCAAAATCATCTCGAATCGACATCAAAGCATGCACGACATGTTCTTCTGTCCATGTTCTGCCCACAAGTTGTGCTTCCGTCTTGTATGCTCGTTTGGGGATGGCTGCCATTCCTCCATATGCCAACCTTAACGCTCGCACAATCCCAGTTTGTGCTTCGACATCCAAAAAGACAGATAGCGATACTGCAGAAATATCCAATTCTCGTCGTTTTGACACTTTAAAAGATGCAGCATAAACCCCCAAAGGTAATTTGGGAATTCGCACAGCAGCCAAGATCTCTTGGTCTTGCAGCGCTGTTTTGCGATAGTCTTCAAAAAACTCTTCTGCTCGTACAACCCGAGAACCCAAGCGAGAACACAATACAAACTCTGCATCTAGTGCAATCAAAACGGGAGGAGTATCCCCAATCGGAGACGCCGTGCAAATATTGCCACCCAGCGTAGCACGATTCTTAATCTGTCTTCCACCAAAATAGCGAAGCATACGAGCAAGCGATGGTATATTTTCTTGTGAAAAGGACTCTATATCAGACAATGAAACCGATGCTCCAAGATACCAATGTGTGTCTTGATCTTCTATTGTCTTTAGCTCTGGGATTTCTTCCAGCGATATCAATGTTCCAAATCGTTTTCTCTTTTTTGTAATTTCTAATCCCAAATCTGTCGCTCCGGAAAAACATGTTGCTGCGGGTGCAATCTCCCACACCTTCCAAAGTTCATCGAGTGATGTGGGAATAAAAAACGCCTCCTCTTGATTGTGATAGGAAAGAGCACGCGATGTACGAGGAGTCGACAGTATCTTTTGAAAATGGTCTCCACCACCTGTACCTGCCGTTTTATTTAACGCATCTCGAATCGGACGATATCCCGTACATCGACATAGATTTCCACAGATCTGATCCTCTTTTTGCCAATCTTCTTGCAAGTCTTCACGATAACAAGCTGCAAATAATGACATTACGAATCCAGGAGTGCAATACCCACACTGAGAACCCAACGCTTCAACCATAGCTTTTTGAACAGGATGATACTCCCCCTTCTTTTTCAGCCCCTCTACCGTATAAATTCTTCTTTGATGCATAGATGGAAGTGGTACAATGCACGAGTTTATGGAGCGATACGTTCCCTCATTTTCTTGTGTCCACATTTTCACCGCAACCGTACATGCTCCGCAGTCCCCCTCTGCACATCCTTCTTTCGTTCCTGTTTGACCCAATTCAGAACGCAAAAAGTTGAGAAGCGTAGTATTGGGTGAAACATTGCGCACACGAACCAAACGGTCGTTGAGATAAAATTCAATCATATCCTCTCCATATTAAGAAAATATATCGAATACAAAACAAATATGCGAGTGAAGAAAGATGCTTTTGCTATGTTAGCTGCCAGATTTTATTTCTACACCATAGATTTTTGTGGGAATACTCTTCCCCTTTGCCAACACCTCATCAACAAAAATAATCTCGTACCGTTCGGATTCACTGAGTTCTTTCTTGGTTTGCGCAGAAATCAACAATGAACTTGGGTAGTCTTTGGTCAGATTCTCTAACCGTGCCGCCAGATTCACAACATCTCCAATTACAGTCCCTTCCATTCTCGATTTTTCTCCAATGGTTCCCAACATGACTTCTCCCGTATGAATCCCCACTCCAATGGTAATCTCATCAGCACAACGTTCTGCATTAAAACGCTCCAACGCCAAAAACATATCCGTACCAGCTTTGACTGCATCATCTGCAGTGGTAAAAATAGCCATGATCGCATCACCAATATACTTGTCGATAAACCCATGATTTTTTCGTACCACTGGACCCAGCTCAGCTAAATATTCATTTATAAATATAAACGTCTCATCTACTGTCATCCTCTCAGCCATTGTGGTGAATGAACGAATATCGCTAAACAATATGCTGATGTATGCACTTTTATGATCTCCAAGCTCAACTGATGTTATCTCCTTTTTTTCCAGTTGATCTAAAAATGCCTTTGGAACAAAACGGACATAGGCGTTATTCAAAGATTCCAGAGCAAATCGAGCCTTACGCTCAGCACTTCGCTGCTCTTTGAGAGTTTTGGATACTTTATTCAAAGAGCGAGAAAGCTGAACGATCTCTCTTGTCTCACCCACTGTACAGTTCTCTCGAAAATCTCCCACTTCAATTTCAAGAAGTCTCTTTTCTACTAATTCGATGGGCTCAATAGCCTCTTTACGTACAATCACAAGCTGTATTCCCAAAAGTCCAATAAGAAGAACAATCGTAATTAAAGAGTTTCGAAAAACAAAAGCATCGATCTGTTGGTATTGACGAGACAGGTCTACCAACAGCTCTATCTTTCCTTTCTCTTTTCCTTCAATAACAATCGGATTGATGCGAATGGGTAAAACATATTCCGATTTCTGACGATGGTTTTCCCACATAGCAAGCGTTTTTCCATCCTCATTGGTCACACGTAAAAGCGCTATATCTGCATCGCTTCTCCCTATCTCCTTCACAATATTCGCAAGAAGATTCACATCTTCAGTAATGATCGCATCAAGACTGGAGATCAACAAAATGGATGCGAATTGTTCATATTTTTTTTTCGCTTGTCCTTCCAAAAAATTGGTCTGGGTCACTCTTGAAACAAAAATCGTAAAGATAGAAATAATTAGGGTCGCCATCACAAAGACAAATGAGATGCGAGAGGAAAGTTTTGGATGATTCTTTCGTTTTTTTGCTGTCATTTTGTTGCCTTCATCACTGCGTTCCTCTCCTATGCACGAACATCATCACATGCTTCCATAAGCAGATGACCTTCAAATTTAGGAGTATCCAGCACAAAATAAAATTCCAATACAAACAAGAGCACTGTATAGAGGTTCATTGCCTCTCCAAGTCGTACATATATAATAAGAATGTTCTCACGAAACAAAGAATGAAGATAGAGTTTTCTATATCGCTACACATCACAATGTGATATTTCGTATTGGGGAGTATCCATGAAAACTATAAAGCGAATTGCACAAGTACTGGCGGGTATTGTATGTGGTATCGGATGTCTTGAATTGGGCATTCGAACCATATCACCTCATGCAGGTAGTTCTTTTTTATTTCAGGCTCCAGAAAATGCTCCCAACGGAATGTATGTCCGTGATAACAAGCTGATCTATAAACCCAATCCAGGATTCTCAGCACAATCTGTCTCTCCAGGATACAGCGTTCCGATTCGAATAAACTCTCTGTCTTTACGTGGCGGAGAATTGATGGAAAAGACAAAAGAACGCTGGCTCGTCATGGGAGATTCTTTTGGATTTTCCGCACAGGTATCCGAAGATGATCATTTTATCGGACGCCTAAATGAATCAAGCCCCATTGAATTTCTCAATGGAGGAGCCGATGGATATGGAACATGGCAATCTCTCATCCGCTATCGTTCTCTGAAAAAAAAGGCCCAACTTGATGGTCTTGTGGTTCTTTTTTTCGTGGGCAATGACTTCTTTGACAATCAACATTTTGAAGGAATGCAAAGAAAAGCATCCTCTCAACAACAAGGACAACCCTTATTGTCCAAAAATAAAAATCCGATAGAACTATTTATCTCAAGACGTTCCTACTTATACGCACACTGGAAAATTTATCAAAGAGCACAGAAATTTCAGCACGACCCACAAGCCCACAGCAAGTGGAAAAGTGAACTCATGCTCTATACACAGCCCAATGCTCCACAACAGATGCTCGATTCAACCGACCGTGTTTTTCGGGAATTGGCTCGTTCCCTACCTCCACAAAAGTTAATGGTCGCCATTGCTTCTCCTTATTTTGTGGTCGAAGAAGAACGAAGGGAAACCACATTCAAGATGGTTCAACTTTCTCTTAAAGATGTTGATGTCCAACGACCCATTACACATCTCACCACCATACTCGACAAATATCAAATACCGTACTGCGACCTATCCCCCGATTTAAAAATGGCCCATACAAACGGAACCAAGCAATACCTTTCCTTTGATGGACACTGGACCATTGAGGGACATCAAACCGTTGCCAAAACCATCAATCGCTGCATGTCAGAAAGTTTTGGCATATCTTCAAAATAAAGCATACACAAAAGGAGAAAACATAGGAATCATATCTACAACAATCAAAAATACCGACCCTACAAGCAAAACCAACACCAGAGGAATCAAAAAAAAACGTCCTCTGTGTACAAATACCATCACAATTTCCCTACAGGTAGAAAGAAAAATTCGAAGTCTCTGAAATCGCTGTGGTTCACTAGACATATTCACGTACACTCGGAAAGACTATGCATACCCTATCACAAAATCCAATCATGAACCTCAAAAAGCCCCCTTTGTTTCTATTCTACCTTTGCTTTTTTGCTGTACTTCTTTCATGTTCGTGCACACAACAATCCTCTCAAAACATTCCCAATATACAATTCCTTCAAGGCAAACCTCTACCAAATGCTCCAAAGGCCGATACAAAACCCTATCGGTTTACAGAAGATATGTTTGCAATGAGAAACAAAATCTTTTGGCAAGCACTTGAACCCTTCAAAAATAAGTCGAACATACACTATCTTGAAATTGGTGTACATGAGGGACGAGCATTGCTCTGGGTACTGGAACACATCATGACACATCCCACAAGCACTCTTACAGGGATCGATCTTTTCTCTTCAGGGGAAGGAGACTTTAAACCAAAAGAAATCTACAAAAACCCCAACGACTTTAAACAACGTTATTTTCACAATATCCGTTCTTCCGGACACGAAAACCGAATCCAAACCCATATTGGGTACTCTCAAGATGTTCTCAAAACACTAAAAAAAAATCACTACGATATCATGTACATCGATGGATGCCACACACTCATGTGCACAAGAGAAGACACGAGTCTATCTTGGGAACTTCTCAAGAAGGGAGGGATATTGATGATCGATGACTATTCCAAAGAATTTCCTGACGTATATCAAGCTGCACAAGAATTCTACGCAAACAATGCAGATAATATGGAGATTCTTCATACTGGGTGGGTTCTTGTGATCAAAAAATTACGCTAGTTCGGCGTACATCATACTTCTCTCTTGGCGTACTGTCATCACAATATCTACATCAAAAGAGCATCAATCTACAATAGAATAACTGAACTCTTGATTGTACATTCCATCACATTTGAGATATTTTATAGAGAAGAGACAGACACATGTATCACGAACACAATCAGAACAAAATGGTAAAAGCACGACCCAGGTGTCGTGAAACCATAAAGTGTATCGAAATTTCTGTTGGCTCTAAACCCATTGATGTTCTATTTTTGCGCCGCCCCAATATTGGCATGAGCAAGATTGATGTTCAAGATACAATTTCCACTGGAAGGATAGGATGATTCTTGGAATTCAAAAGATTTACTTTGCATGGGAGCCGGTCTTGGCTCATCGATGGCATAAATCTCTACAAGGACTTTGTTCCAAGATACGTAAAAAACATCATGCTCTCGTACGTAGAAGTACACCCGAAGAGGGATATATTGTCATAATTCTGCTTGCTGACCGAAAAGAGTCTCTTGCACAGACCATGGATCAAATCATCGAAACATGCCAGATCAATGGTGTTGGAAGGATCGACTCTGAATCTCGTGTATTCCCGCATATTGATGACGATTGGAGTGAAGATTAGCCTCAAATCGATACGTCAAAATACATGTTCAACATCGTTGTTGCACGATGATGCGAAATAAAATCTTTCTGCATATTCTCTTCTGGATATGATTGAGCAAGACGCGTGATGTACTTTTGAATATCGATAATTTTTTTCTTGTTTTTATACACAAACCTCTTTTTCTGCTCAGCCTCATTTCCATTTTGGTCATGTTGAAGAAAAGTACACCACTTTACAATAAGCTCTAAGACTTTCAGCTCTCCATGCAATGGATGTTGTGGATGTTTTTTAAACCAGTTTTTGGCCTCTTCAATATGTGACTTCGCTTGATGAATAAGGTTCTTTTGTGCAAAAGCCAAAACCAAAACCAACGTACATTCACCCAAATACCGAGGTAGATGATCTGCAAAATCTATCTGCTCTACCTTTGTACGAACAAGCGTAATCACTTCATCTTCATGTACTGCATCTGGTGTTTTATATGAAATCTGTAGCTTTGCCCAAGCCATATACAATAACGACTGGAATGTAACATCATGTAATTCCTTCTGGATAGACCATTGATACGCACTCATCCATAGTTCCAAAGCTCGCTCTTGATTTCTTTGCCCCCATTCAACCTCACCTTCAAACATGTCCGTATGAACATCTTTTTCCAGATACTTTGTCTTTTTTTGCTCTTTGACCTTTGCAATCAGTAATCGAGCAGTATCCCAATGGCCAAGATCACAACAACTACTCGCTTTTAAGAGACGAAGCAATCGACATTGGAAATGAACCTCCAATCGATCGGCCAATTCTATCAAAGAGTCCCATCCCAAAAAGGCAACGGCTGGAGAATCCATCTCATGAATCTGTAACGCAAGCAGATGCTGCTTTGTTCGTAACGCATGACGCTCATGACCGACTTCATCAAAAATACTCGCTGCGGTTTGTGCATCTTGCAATGCATTCTCAAGTAATCCTTGCGCAAGATAAATTCGTCCTCTTCGATCCAACAAACGGGCTCGTGCCACTTTGGCATTTAAAGCACTTGCTGCAACCAATCCGCGATCAATCCAATCTTGCTGCACTCCAGAATCCATGTACCAACTTGCTGCTGCTACATCACAAGCCAACGCCTCTGCAAATGGATCTCCAATCGAACACGCATATTGTACTGCATCATGACAGGCCCCCTGACGTACAGCTCGATCTGTAATATTCAAACCTTCATCAGCATATAACAAAGCCTTGGTCAGTGCCACCATCATCAACAAGGAAGAATCACCATGCGCCGATTCTTTGGCAGCATCAAGATGTTTTTCTCGTGCCATACCATCTTTTTTCGTATTGGCCTTTCGAGCATACAAAAGCTGAACAATCACATGACAAATCGGTTGTTTTATATCCTCTTGATCAAATAAATCGACAATCGTCTTTTCTATCTCTTTGGCTCGCAGAATATCGGACTGAAGACCAGAAAGATAGCAAATATCTCGTATGGAATTCCATGCTTGAATTTGTGCACTCGCCGACATCGTCTCCGTGTCTTTTCGTAATTCTTCTGCCAATTCAGACGCTTCTTTTACACTAATCGTCCATGCTACAATATTGATCACATAGCAACATAGTTGGACAAACTCCTTGGTTGGAGAAACGCGACGCAACATCACCATAATGTCTTTGACTGTATTTGCTCTTCCTGCGAGAACCAAACGATGGATGGCATCATCGGTAAGGCGAGCAAGATTTTCAACTCCTCCTTGCTCAACATACATACTCAATATCTGCTCAATCGGAGAAAAAGGAGAGCAGTCAAGTCCCACACATAGCACATCCTTGAGAACCTCTTCTCCAGTTTCTTGCAACGCATACAGCATATTCGCCAATTCTAATAATCTCTCTTGATCAGGCTTATCCAGAAGACTTTCGACAAAAAACACACGCAAACCACCAATCAAAGGCCCAAAAGGCGGTGACCCGTGCAATCGTTCACACCAAGTAATGGGATCTGTTCCGAACTTCTGCGCCATTTGTGCAAAAGCGAGGTAATCAAGCTGTGCATCAAAGGCAAATGAAATCATAGCCTTTGAAGGAAGAGGCAATCCATTGGGATTTGGGGCTCGGTCCAAAAGTAAAATATGTTCTTGTACAAGCTGCTGCAGAGGAGAATTTTTTCCCGTTGTAAGCAATAGCGAACGAAGAGAATCATCTTGTAGAAGTTCCTCCAAAGAGATACTCTTTCGCTCATGCTCCAATATCTTTTCCACTATTTTGAGTGCCAGATGTGCACGAATGGGATCTGCAAGAACCGTTCGATCTGCATGTGCTCGCAATAAGCGTCCGGGGGTAATCCCTGCAGTCGCTTCCTCTTCGCCCAAAACTCGTGCCAAACGAACAAGAAGTGGAGTTTTTAGCAACGACTCTACTTCTTTACCAAGCTGAACCTCCTTTGCCTCTGGATTTAAAATCGTAAAAAGATTCTTGGCTTCTTCTGGAGAGAGAGGAGGAACGCTCCATCGATTCACCAACAAGTCGATCTTCTCCTTTCTAAAAATAGAAAAAACTTGATTGGATACTGCTTCTGTAGAAGATATGACCAATCGAAGGCTTTGAGACACAGAGTCCTTTTTCATAAGATGGGATATCTCACGAATCACGACTCCAAAATTAACGATTCGATCCACACCATCAATAAAAATTCGGATGATGGCTCCTGCTTTTTCTACAATCGAACAACTCTCCAAAATATTGATTCCAAAGCGCTGCTTCCACCATACCTTGATGCTTCCTTCCGCAGAAATAATCTCGCTTGATAGTGCCGTTACCATCACCTCATCTCGACGCCCAGAATCCAACCATTGGGCAATAGAGTGACATGCCAGCGCTGTCTTCCCTGAACCAGAAGGAGCAGAGGCAAGCCATATTCGAACAGCACTTTGTGACCGATTTCCTTGTGATACCGAATTTAACTGCTGCAATAATCTTGGGCGATTGAGGTACGTATGCGCATCATAAGAAGCGGTTGCTGCCGGTGATTTTAGCAAGACCTCTCCCAATTCTCGAGCACGTAAAAATATCTCCTCATATCTTTCATTGGTCGTATCTACACGAGCCAATATCGCATCAAGTCTTCTCAATCCAAAATCTGAATTCTCTTCAAGATTTCGTGCTCCTCCAATGATACATGTGCGCTCAAACTGTGTCTTTTTGATGTGCTGACAGATTGAAAAACTTCCTTCTTCAGGATGAAAAGCAACAAAGGGAGAAAGGTTTAAGAATCCTTGGGTATCCAGCTCATTCTCCAATTCTGCCTCTACGCCGATCCATAAACTTCCTTTGACGATACTCTTCTTTGATGTACGAAAACGACGCAATGGACGCCTCATATCTCCGTTTAGAAGTAAGAAGTCAACCACAAATCGCTCTTCATCAACCGCTGTACATTGCGTAACATACAGTAACGTAATCTCATCGATCGCCTCTATCTTCTGAAAAAACTGTATGGTCTTTATCAACAATATTTTCGCTTGTTCTTCATACTGTTCAGGGGTCAAGGTAAAGGTATGTCCCTTAAAACGATTCCGAATACTTGGAATATCATTCAGCATATCGACAAATTTTCTTCCTTCTTTTCCTTTCGGTGGAATAAACAAACTACGTGCAACTTGTCCCATCTTTGACAAAGAAGAAGAATCAAGTCCTGAAGCATCACTGGAAAGCCCTCTAAGCAATCCCCACCAATGACCGGTAGAAAGATTTTTCCCCTTTCGAAAGGTCTTCAAGTTATTATAGGACTCCTTGATCTTGACCTCGTCATGATTTTCTAATTCCGCAAGTAAAACAAAAAAGAAGAAGGCAATACTTCCTTCAAAAAAATCTACCTGAATCGAAAATATCCGAGACCAATCTGGATTTGGGGCTGAAATTTCAAATAAGATCTCACTGGCCAATACAGAAAAAGGTATTGGATAATCGCGTCGAACTCGTTCTAATATGGGTATAGAATGAAGTATTGAGTTGTCTATTCTCTCTGGTTTCATCTGCACTCCTTCTTTTATTTTATGGAAAGTAATAGCGGGAGAATTGACTTTCAAATATCCCTTGTGGATCATACTTTTGTTTTTGGGTCCAAAACTCTTTATGTTTTGGATAAGCCTGCTGAAATTGCACAAGTGTCGGATGTGTTCGATATGGCAAATAAAATGTCCCTCTATGCTCCAACACTTTATCTACAAGACGAACGGTACAGCTTCTCATCAACTCGTCCGCCTGTGGATGTACATCATACGTAAACAACAGTACCAACGCAAAAACATCTTCATTGGCATACCTCAAAACTGTATCTACATCTTTTTGTACCGATCGTATGGTCACATTGAGCAAATCCACATCACACGAAGAGATGACCTGTGCTGAATCTCGAACAAAATCTACGAGCTGATCGGCTGGAACAAAGTATTCATGTAGTACATCGGTTTTTGCTGGATTTCTATTTGCGTACGTCGAGGCTGGTTCATTTTGTAAGATCGATCGAAGATGAATCCCACTGGCCTCACCACCAATCATAGATTCCAAACTCCATCGAAGCCGCTTCCCAAAAGAGTTGTCTTCAGAACCTCGAAAAACCGCTCTTTTAAGACCATCCAAAGGAACCGTTCCTAATTTTGGAAATGGTTTGTCGAGTTCGATGGGGGTGTATCCCGTAATTAAAACATCCTCAAAAAGTCGATATGGGACAATACGCAATCTACCATACAGCATCTGTGTATTCTCATCATTGGCCAATGTTAACCATTCTTGAACGAAATCATCCAAATCCACACGTCGATGAACAGACTGTAATCTCTCATTGGGAACGACATCCAGCCAAACATCCAAAATCACCCCAAATAACCCATAGCCTCCCAATGCCAGTGCGAATAGTTCAGAGTTCTCTGTTCGCGAACAGTGAACAACACTGCCATCTGCGCGTATCATATCAAAAGCTTGTACTGTAGATGCTATGGGACCTTTTCCATGTTGCCATCCATGTGCATTTACACTTATTGATCCCCCCACTGAAAAATCATGATTGGTTTGCATTACCGAGACAGATAAATCTCTCTCGTGCAAAAAAGCGACAACATCTCTCCATCTCACCCCAGACTGTACTCTAAGCGTCCTTGGGCCTTCCATATTCATATCGGAAAACCCATCCATATCAATATGTATACTTTTATCGAGAAGAGTTTGTCCTCCCATGCTGTGACGAGCTCCTCCAATGGTGATGGATCGATTGCTTTCTTTTGCAAGTACGAGAGCCTGCTGAATAGAGGAAATTACTTCTTCTCGGTTTTTTGAGAGAGAAACCACACGCATATCTTCTGCAGAAGAGATACGAGCGGCATCGATCAATACTCCTTCTTGTGTCGCAATTGGTTCGTACGAAGACTCTACCCATATTACGAAAAGAAGATAAAAAACGGGTATTGCAAAGAGAATCAGTCCCCCGCATAGTATTATCTTGGCTATCTTTTTCATTACAATACCGATGTTTATCTGGTTTCAAAGTGGCTCTAAAAATAGATTGAGGTTAAAAACATAACACTTTGGAGGAGTCATGAAAGAATACCGTTTGCATCGACGTTTCGATCGAATGGCCCGTCTAACGGGTTTTGAGGGTATGCAGCGCTTAAGTCAAGCACATGTTATGGTGATTGGCTTGGGTGGTGTTGGTTCTCATGCTGCTGAATCATTGGTTCGGTCAGGTATTGGCAAAATTTCACTGGTCGACTTTGACATGGTGTGTGTAACCAATTCCAACAGACAACTACAAGCGATGCGTGGAAATGTAGGAAAGCTAAAATCTAACGTCCTACAAGAGCGTCTTTCCCTTGTCAATCCACAAGCCACCATCAAATCAATCCCTCTTTTTTATGATGCTCGCACATCAGATATGCTTCTAAAGGGAAAGAAAAGACCTGATGTTGTCATTGATGCCATCGATAACGTCACAGCAAAGTGTCATTTACTCGCAACCTGCCGAGAAGAAAGAATCCCCGTAATATGCAGCACTGGAGCTTCGGGAAGATGGGATCCAACAAAAGTTGAAAGTGCAGATCTCAGCAAAACGAAAGTAGATCCTTTGGCGGCCACCGTTCGAAAAGTTCTAAGGCGAGAGTATGGTTTTCCCAGATACGCAAAATGGAATATCCCCTCTGTATTCTCTACAGAAGCGCTACAAGATCCTCATGTTCTTCCCTATGATAGACGTGGAGAGTTTCAATGCGTTTGTCCAAACGGAGAAAACACATACCATAATTGTGAAGAGCGACATGTCATCTGGGGTACTGCCGGTTTTGTCACAGGAGTTTTTGGTATGACGTGTGCTAGTTTGGTCATTCAAGAACTACTCAAAACACAAATATCAGATCCTGATAGTGCTGGAGTATAAACCTCTTTTGAAGAACTATTGATATTGATTCAAGGTTTTTCCCACAAAACCAATTATTAATATACGTAATATATTATTAACGAAAAATTGATCTTTGAGGTGCACAGCATGTCCTTCTTCTTTTTAACCAGCATAATGCTGTCTGGATGCAATTTCTTTAAGTCTACCCTTGATGAAGATGGTGATGGATACTCTGGCATGGATGGAGATTGTGACGATACCAATGCACTCGTTGGTCCATTTGACAACGATGGAGATGGATATACATCGTGTCAAGGAGATTGTGACGACAACAATCCACTGACATATCCAGGAGCTGCGCGAAAGGATTCCACCACAGAATGTATGACTGATGCAGACCGTGATGGATATGGTGATGTCGTTCCATTTGGTGGCGTTACTGCTGGAACAGATTGTGATGATCAAGATCCAAATGCAGGACCATTTGATTTTGATGGAGATGGTTTTTCTGCTTGTGATGGAGATTGCGATGATCTCAATGCCAAAACATTTCCCGGCGCTGCTGAAAGTGACTCCCCTACTGCTTGTATGACGGACTCCGATGATGATGGATACGGTTCTCCCAACCCTCTCCCAGGAGTAGCCACCGGTACAGATTGCGATGATGCCAATGCACTTCGACAACCTGCTGATATCGATGGTGATGGATTTACAGGATGTGCTGGAGACTGTGATGACTCTTCTATCTTCACCTTTCCCGGTGCCGCACAGCTTGAGTCTCCTACTGACTGCATGGCCGATACCGATGATGACGGTTATGGAAACAGTAGCCCACCTCCCGGAGTTACTCCTGGGCTTGATTGTGACGATAATGATATTTCCATGGGCGGAGAAGATCTCGATAACGATGGATACTCCTCTTGCGATGGCGATTGTAATGATTCTGATCCGCAGACCCATCCAGGGGCAGCACAAAACGAGTCTCTTGTATTTTGTATGACAGATAAAGACGATGATGGATATGGGGATTCTGCTCCTGCAACAGGCGTTGTCTCCGGTATTGATTGTGATGATACAGATCCTGTGCAAAATTCATCTGATACAGATGGAGACGGATACACCTCTTGCAATGGAGATTGTGACGACACATCTGCGCACACCTTCCCCGGAGCTGCTGAACAAGAGTCTGCCATCAACTGTATGGCTGATGAAGACCAAGATGGATACGGTTCCGATAGTCCCATCACCGGTGTCACACCTGGGGCTGATTGTGATGATGCCAACGTATATGCATTTCCCGGTGCTGCAGAACTCGACTCTCTAACTTCATGTATGGTCGATCTTGATCAAGACGGGTTTGGATCGGCAGGAGTGAGAAATCCATCGGCATCATCACAATCTGTACCTGCAAAGATACCAGTGCCAGGACTCTCGTCTCCATAGTCGTCTCCATCGGCATCGGTCATACACAATACGGGAGAATCCAGAGGTGCGGCTCCATAATGGGTGAGTGGATCTTGGTCATCGCAGTCGTTTCCTGCTGTTCCGCCAGCGCTTGGACTTTGCGCACCGTATCCATCTCCATCGAAATCCGTCATACAGCTAACCAAACTTTCTTTTTCAGCCGCGCCGGGAAATGTTTTGACATCGGTATCGTTGCAGTCTCCTGTGCATGTGGAGAACCCGTCTCCATCGACATCATTTTGATTTTGTGATGCCGAAGAATCATCACAGTCTGTTCCGGCTAAAGTAGTGCCT
Source organism: Deltaproteobacteria bacterium (assembly GCA_002683315.1). Lineage (GTDB taxonomy): Bacteria > Myxococcota_A > UBA796 > UBA796 > UBA796. Next base: position 14,352 of record NYTD01000223.1, read on the forward strand.
GAGACATCGTCCGATCCAAACCCGTCTTGATCAAGATCGACCATACATGAAGTTAGAGAGTCGAGTTCTGC
>NYTD01000224.1 GCA_002683315.1 Deltaproteobacteria bacterium
GTGGGGGGAGAGAAGAAAGTATCGCAAGAACCGAGTTCCATTGTCTTTTCCAATGTATCTTTTGCCTATGATGGAAGAGAAACACTACTTCATGAGATTTCATTTACTGCCCCGGCTGGAAAAACCACTGCCATCGTTGGTCCAACCGGAGCAGGGAAAAGTACAATCCTACGCTTGATACTACGTTTTTATCAAGAGAGTGGTGGCACGATAACCTTGTCGGGGGATGAGATTCAATCCCTTGATATTACATCCATCCGTGAAAATATGGCGCTCGTATCACAGCATGTGTATCTTTTTGATGGTACCATTCAAGAGAATCTTTGTTATGGGCGAGTTGACGCATCACCAGAAGAAATGAGAGAGGCTGCACGTGCAGCGGAAGCCGATGAGTTCATTATGGCGCTTCCCAACGGGTATGATACACAGATTGGAGAACGCGGACAAAAACTTTCGGGAGGGCAACGGCAGCGATTGGCCCTTGCACGAGCCATTCTCAAACAGACACCAGTATTGTTTTTGGATGAAGCGACATCTGCAGTAGACAATGAAACAGAGGCAGCAATACAACGTTCTTTGGAGCGTATTGCTCAAGATAGAACTGTGCTTGTCATTGCCCATCGTTTGTCGACCATTCGCAACGCACATCACATTGTGGTGCTTGATCAAGGATCAGTTGTAGAATTTGGTACGCATGAAGAACTTTTGCAAAAAAATGGTTTGTATACCCGTCTATGGGAGGTTCAAACGGGAGAGCAGTCTCAGTGAAACCTTCGCTGTATTATCATGGTAAGAAAACAAGTACAATCCAAGCCTTACATGGATTTGGTGGTGATGGAGAGGATTTTGTTTTGGTACAAACCGCTTCAAATTTTGATTGGTGCGCTATGGATCTATTGGGGCATGGAGCTTCGCCGAAAAGTATGAATCCAGACGATTATACGGTTCAATCACAAGCGGAGATGGTTTCATCGCAGGTGCACGGAGAGATTGTACTTGGCTATTCTATGGGTGCGCGATTGGCATTGCAGGCCGTACTTCAATATCCATCGATCTGGAAGGGATTGATACTTATATCGGGAACAGCAGGACTTCAAGAAGGGAGATCAAAGAGAAAGGTCTGGGATCAGGCATTGGCAGATCGTCTGCAAACCAGTACACGAACTGATTTTTGGCAGTATTGGTCGCAGGTACCGATCATTCAAAGCCAAAGTAGAATAGAAGAGGAGTTTCGAATCCAAAGAGAAAAAAGACGCCAAAAGACAGATCTTAATTCGCTAGCCGCATCGGTTTTGGGTTTTGGGGCTGGAATTATGCCGTCAGTCTGGCATCGTTTACACGAAGTGCGTGTTCCCGTATTATTGATTGTAGGAGAAGAAGATCAAAAGTACCAAGTGCTGGCGAAAAAATTAGACAAAGAATTCTTGGATTCACAATTGCATGTTGTAGCCAATGCCGGTCATGCTCCTCATATGGAACAACCTACCATGGTCGCGAACATAATTGATGGATGGATCAATACCCTTCATCGGTAAGCCAAATCTCAATGGCTTCTTCTTGCTTGACCATGGTGGATACAATCTGACTTTTTGCCCAGTCCTCACTGACAGGAAGAGCACCGTACTCTGTTTCAATCCAAGTTGCATTTGCACGAATAGACTTGTTGTCTTGATAAGGGATAATGACGGATACAAAATACTGCGCATCGACACGTATTCCCAATGATTCTGGAGTAATGATGGCAGGAGTTTTCATCCATGTTCGTTGGACAAGCATGTCACCATAGTCTGTGGAAACCCACCTGACTTGTCCGTGTAAGTCGCTTTCTACGGTGACAAGGCCAGCCCATGAAGAGATGGAATAATTATCATATTCATTCCATATGCAGGTTTTTTCCAGAATACAGCTTGCGTCTTGAGTAAAATCACGTTCGTATATTTCATAGTCTGAACCCGATACAGTGGGCCAATACTGTACAAAACTTGCAGAGGCGACATCAATAATATCAAAGTTGTGTGTAAAGGCAACAGCAGCACCCATTTGTTTCTCTCCAATGATACGGGTGACATCATCGAGATTATCAACAGCCGCTTGTTCGATGGGGTATACTTGATATCCTTCCGCTGTTTGATCTAGGTTGTCATCCGTATTGAGCCAGTCATAAAGATTGACGAGGCCCGCTTGCAATTCTCCTTCATCTTCTGCATCGATGCGCGCAAAAATAAATTTACATAGATCTTCAAGATTTTCAGGTGCTTGTGGAGGGGGGGCAGCACAGGCAAATAGGTAGGCGATAATCATGATATACACCAGTGAAAGAGGGAAAATAAAGAGGAGCTTATAATTACTTGCAACATAAGTATAGTGCACAAATTCATTTTTGTCTTATTGAGAAGAAGGGTGAGCTATTTCTTTCCGTATGAAAACAGAATATAGTGCATGACATAGACTTTCCTCTTTTGGTAAAGATTCATGGTCAACCTTGAAAAGAACAATTATCAATACATCTTCTCTGTAAATGGCGGAGATCCGAAGGCATCCATTTTGGGATTGTTATTTCCGTTTCTTTTACTCATGAGTGGTTCTGGATTGTATTACACATATGCAGAGCGTTTTATGTCACAAGATTGGATTGTATATGGGTGGGGTGGCGTGATTGTATTGACGCTTGCACTTGTTATTTCTTTCTTCCAAAAGATTTCCACAGGTTCTTTCTCTCGTTTTATCGTGAAAATAGATCTAGAACTTGCGCAGATATCTGCTTTCGATCGAGCCAGGACACAGTCTCTGTGGACAAACTCATTTTATCCAGAGCAGCTCTACATATCAGAGATTTTGCTTGAATTGAATGGAGAAGAATATACATTTCCTGTGTTGGTATATGCAGAAGAGCGCTTTGAACTTGTAGAAGAAGCCGTTCCATATCCAGACCGAGCCATCCTAGGATATGCGGAAAAAGAAGAAATCGAGCAGGTGTTACAAGAGATACATGCAGATATAGAGAAAATTTACTCATAAAAGGATGTACGATGCTGTGGATATTGTTGTGGTCTTGTCAGGAAAAAGAAATAGTACAGAAATCAGGAAAAGAGCTGCTTGAAGAATATCAAAATGAACTCTGTCTATTGTATACCAATGAAGATTGTGGGCTAGAACTCTCACAATGTGGGCAACCAGTAACCTTGTTCACAGATTGGGCGCAGTGCATGAATACACAAAATCAAAGAACGTCACTATGTGGTCTTCTTCCGGATGTGATTGAAAGTGATAGTCAGGAGATCGAAACATGCATCGCATTACTGCAAAACGCTACGTGCACAACCGAAGTTCTTTGTGGAGAGGAACACCTACTATTTGAGGGAGCATGTGGAAGCATAGAAGAACTTATCGTTCAAGAATGCCAGCCATTTTAAAAATACATTACCAATAATTTAGTATTGACGCGTCAACACTAATGTGTCATATTAAAATTTTATTGGATGATTGATGGAACTTGAACAATTATTGCTGCGATTTTTACATCAAGAATGCACACACGGAGACATTCTTGATGTCGTTGTTCCCATTGTGCATCAGCAAGCAGATATTGCAAGTATTCATCACATGGATTCATGTATTGTTGAGTCCTTTCCTTTTTTCTTTCGTAATGGACAATCTGTGGAATACGCATCCGATAGATTTTCTGTTATTCCAAGTAATACACTTATTCATGGTATCTACACCATTGAAGAGGTTTTGGAGCATTCTCAATGTTTTTTTCGTTATCAAGTCCGTGTACAAGATGTGCAATATATATTGTGTCTTCTACGACCTGAGTTTTGGAACAGTGAATATGAAGAGGCTTTTTTACGAGAACAAACAATATCACAAGTGTTATCCAAGGCTCCATCTCGATGTGTTCATGCGTGCACACTTTCGATGATTCCATTTTTGGTGTACGAAACTCCGGCCGGAGGAACGATAAAAGATTTTCTGCTTCGACAACCTATTCCGGATTTGGCAGTCTTGAGACGAATTGGTTTGCAGATGTGTACCGCTATTTGTTCTGTTCATCAGGTGATGATGTCTCATCTGGGTATTCGAATGGATATCTTTGGTGTGTCAAAATTAGGAATGTTTCTTCGAGATTTTGGTGTTGAAGAACGTCTAAAACCACGCGTATATGATGTTCAAAGAACTCGCTATTATGCACCTGAACAACTTACGGACGGATATCTGGATGCGAGAACAGATGTATATGCATTGGGTATTCTTCTTTATCGACTCTATAATGGTCAGTTTCCTTTTCCAGATAAAAATAAAGACCTCTCTGAGTGGCATCAATTTGGTGATCGACAACAGATTCCATTTTTGGATTCTGTGCACCCAGATGTACAAGGAGTCATTCTAAAAGCGATTCATCCTGAACCCATGTTGAGATATGATTCAGCATGTCAATTCAAAGAAGCATTTTGTGATGCAACCTCAAAAATAGGATGGTTTACCTTTGATAGACACCTACTTCCCAAGATTACAAATAGAGTTTGTACTCGTACACTATATTGTCAAGATGTCATCGTTGATTGGAATGGTTCATTGGAGGAAGAGTTTGGTGATGTTTATCCAACTTGGAGATTGCATGGGGGAGAGCTATTGCTATCTGTCGATCCGTATGTACTTCATGGGTATCCTTCTTTGGATGATCTCAAGTCGGAACCATTTGTATATTCCAAGTGTAAAGTACTTCACGATAAAGGACACAAAGAGGCCTGCATACAACAATGTGAGATACTTGAGCTCAAGCAAGAAGAACTCATGCTTCTTGTTTATGTGTATTCCTCTATTTTCTCAAATCCCAAAAAAGCAGAAGAGCTACTTTCTATTGTTATGACCAACACAAAGAAATTTTCCGATCTGCTTGAAGCGGCTGTCTTTTCTTGTTGGCACCGTATGGATGAAGTTACCACCAAAAAGATTCTCAATCAATTGGAATACTTATGTTCTACCCCGCAAGAACGATTGATTCTTGCTCAAAGTTATGTATCTTTACTCAATGATGAGGATTCATCCGCTCGACAGCTTCATTTGTATATTCAATTATATACCGAGAAATCTTTTTCAGAACAAATTATCGCTCTATCCAATACGACAATCTGTTTCGGTCAAAGACCAGAACTTGTGCGTTGGGCGATTCGCCTTGAAGAGAATTGCGAAACAAGTCATTATCTTCAACTCTATGAAGTTTGGAGTGCACTTGGTGTTCCAAAGCGAGCTCAAAAGATGAAGCAAAAAAGACTGGAACGACTTCGACTTTCCGTTCAGCAGATGATGCAAAAATTTGCTACATATACTCTTCCAATTCCAAAAGTGTCCACAAATGATCCTGATGACATGCTTTCTTTTCTAGAGGAGGGAGAGCGTTTGGTTGATCTTGCTACAAGACGAAGTAATCTTGAGATCATCATATCGAAAAAGAGGATTCCAATGAAGGTTGATGCAATACCTCTTGAAGAAGAAGCCATTCAACAAGCAGAAGAATACTGTACAACATTTGTATGTGATAATGCTGTGGAAGATATTCAAGAAGATAATCTAGAGTCGGATGTGATAGATGAGCCACCCTCGCAAACAACTGAATTATTAGAAGAAGGGATTGAGAAAGAAAACAGATTGAGAGGTGGTCTACCATTTCCAATAACCGTGTTATGGGGACTGGTATTGGTCACAGGTATAGCCTTGTGGTATTCATGTGTGTGAGAGGATTATATGAATAATCGTTGGCAACAGATGGTCATGATAGCAACATCTTCTATCATCATTGTCTTGCTTTCCTATGATCATCTTCAACAGCAAAAAAAGTTACGAAAAGAGAATGCAATGCTGTTGGTTCCCATTGAGATTCCCGATGGTTTTTTATGGCCCAAGGAAATCTTGCAGTATCAAAAGAAAGTATTGAACCATCGTCAAAATGCATATGAACATTCTGTATTGATAGAAAAATCCCGTGCCTACGGTTTGGAACTTGATCCAAAAGAAAGTATCAATGATTGGAGAGAACGCATACAAGAAGCAGAGAAAAATTCTTTGATATTGGATGTACAATCTTCTCTATCAAAGAAAATGATTCAATCATCTTATGTACCCTCAACTTTGCAGGAACGTCCACGAATGTGGAATCTTGCACTTATTGGACTTCAAGAAGTCGAAGTTGAAGACATGTATGTCATGAAATATGAGTTAACACAAGCCTCTTCATGGTTCTTGGGGCATTCGAATACACCTTTATTAGAAGAGTGTCCATTTTGTTCTGTAGAGATTTCTTACGACGATAGTCGTACATTGGCAGATAGACTTTCACAGAGCATGGGACTGAAACTTTGTTACCACAATACAGCTTCTAATGATCCATGTAATGGATGGAGACTGCCATCGATAGAAGAATGGAAGAAAGCCCGTGGACCAGTGTCACAGAAGTGGGAATATATGATCGCTACAGGATTGGAGAACAAAATCCCAATCGCAACAGGAATGTATGCACCCAATATGTATGAAATTCACGATATAGTAGGTCTTTTTTCCGAATGGACTCAAAAGGGGACTTCGATAGGAAGTACTTTTGAGCATGATATTCATCAAGAAGCAAGGATTGGCGTTCGTTTTTATCGTGCTCAAAATACAGGTTCACCATAGTTTTTTGTTGTGCAGGAATATTTGACTTCTGTTTTTTTGTATTGTTATTCTATAAAATAGTATATTGTGATCCGTAATGAGGTACTGATGCCGATTGAAGGTACAAATGAAGAATCCCAAGAGGAACTCAAATCAGAATCAGAAGTAGATTCTGTAATGGATGCTCTAACGGAGTCATTGGAATTTGCAGAAGAACCAGATGAACAAGCCTTATTGATGGCAAAAGGATTACGAAATCTGGCTTCCCATATGGATTGGTCTGTATCGATTCGAAAAATAGTGTACCGTGGAATAGATGAATTCAAAGAGAGTCTAGAGAAACAGTTCACAAGACATATGCAAGCTCATCTATACGATGATTTTTGTGTTTTTTTAAAGATAAA
>NYTD01000225.1 GCA_002683315.1 Deltaproteobacteria bacterium
CCTGCACTCATCGCAATGGGTTGGACCTGTCCAGAAGACAAGATTCTGGAGCTTGAACATCGTTTTGAGGGGCTCCCATCACAGAACATTCGTGCAGAAGCAGAATATCGTCCAGATGGATGTGATGAGTTCTCCAGTCACACTCAACAGCGAAACACAGTTGCTGCAGCCAAGGCTCTATCCTATGTGGGCAACAAAAAAGGATTGGAATGGATGATTCAAATCCGACAGTTTCTTTGTAGCAATGGTTGGTGGTTCAGAAACCCACATGGATACTCAGGTCACAAACGTAGAGAGGCAGAACAAGAGTACCGCAGAGTATTCAACCGTAATAGAGCATATGGAGGTATGATCTCCGACCAAGATATACTCATTGCAGCCACTGCATTAGGAGAATCCGCTGCTTCTACTCTGATGTCTGTCATTGATACCAGTTACCAGCTCATGGACGATATCGTCTTTGCTACTGGGCTTCGCCTAGGCGCTGTGGGGGGAAATGTAGATCACCTTCTAACCTCGTTGGTAAACAACACCAATTATCGATATGCATTGCAAAGCAACCAGCTCATTGCAAAGTCCTACGATCGAGAAAAACTGTTCCGCCAAACAATCGATTTCCTAAACGAAGAAGAGCGATTCCCAAGTGATCCCTTTGCCAATGCAAATAGAACAGGAACCTCTTGGTTTGAGCTAGAATCATTACTTTTGGGCTTTTATTCTCGCGAAGTCAATGTCCAAGATCACCCCAACAAAGATGTGTGGGAAGGCCTTGGTCAACTCTTTGGAGGAGAAAACCCAAAACTCCGTGCGCGCGCAGGGTCTCTTCTGTATCTCTACCACAATTCAGGAATGGACGACATAAAATTGGCTACCAAAGTGAACCAATACAAAACACAACAAGGAGCCGTTTCCAAATCTGATACCAGCCTAAAATTCAATGGCGTAGTGGCAGATAGAAAGATGGCATTCGAACGTTCTTTCGGTGGATATGTCACACTGGTTCGCGCGGCACAATACGAACAAACCGGTCGTGATGCGCTTTGTTGTCTTGTACAAGATGCTCCAGAAGATCGTCTTGGTCAAGTCTTCTCCGTACTGCGAACCTACCTAAATGTTCCACAAGAAGATATCCAGCAAGATGCATACGGATTCATGATTTCCCTACAATCATCAGCACTGTCCGATCGATTGTCAGTAGAGCAACTCATTCAGTTTGGTGTACGAAATCCAAACAAGACCATCAAAAAGATGGGCTTGGTTGTAGCCTGGACTCAGCTGAAGCAAGATCAGGCAAAGTCTCTATTCCAAGGATACATCCAAGGAAACGATCAAGACACAGCGGCACTTGCCTATGAAATCAATCTACACAATACCCCTGCCGAAGATGATGAAGCTTCACAGGTCGAACGAGTGCAGCTCCTCTCCTTTGGAATAGCTTCGTACAACCCACGAGTACGAAGTCTTGCCATACAAGGAGCTGTCCAAGAGTACAATCGACGTAAAAATGCTGGTCTGGGAACAGAATCTTCTGTTCTCACCCTCCTTGTCGATACGATGAATGGACCACATACCTCTGTCGCAAATGAGACCGCTGCAAAAATGGCGCAAGGTCGCATTGTAGAATCCCACACTCGCCTTATTTCCTTACTTGGATCAGATGAGTATGGCGATCAGAGATTGGCCATCGATGGCCTTGTATCACTATCTATGCCTCAATATCACAAAGATACCTCCACATGGACAGAGCACTACGATATATTGGTTCCATTTGGATTGGATAGAACCGCACTTCTCCTCATGAACCGTGCAGATTCAGATCGCGGTGGAGAGGCGGATCGCGATGCACTCTTTGCAGGAGTCAATAAACTCAAAGACAATGATTCTTCTGTCGTGAATCAACTCTTTGCACTTGTTGAACAAGGTGTTGATGATCCAGAGTATCCATATGCAATTGAAGCGATTCTAACCCTTTCCGGATTCTCCTCGACATCATCTCCCTATCCTCTAAATGTTGCATGGGATGAGCGAACAGAAGATCAAATCCGAGCAGAGAGCCGAGCACAATTCGATGAAAACATCGTTGCTCGACTTCTCTCTACACTTCATCGCTTGGGTCACTACCAAACCGTCACGAAGTACAATCTGTTCAATCGCATCATTTCCACAAGAACAGATGCGGTAGATGTAGAACTTGTGAAGTTTGCAAAGATCAAAGAAACAGGAAAAACCGAAGTCCTCATCGGTCGTTCTGTCTACACTCTGTGCGCACGTCTCGACAACCATGACCGTGTACGAAATCCACAATCCAAGAAAGAAGATACATGTCTGGCTATTTCTGGGGCTCTCGGTAAGGCAGGCAAGAAGAAACCTCTTCGACAGGCACAAGTCAAATTAGCTTGTGCGCTTGGTCGAGCAGCATACAACGCCGATAACCGAGTCCTTCAATTCTTGAGAATGATTTCTGAAAGCAACGAGTATGCTCTCGGAGACAGAGAAAGTGCTATCTTAGCACTCGGAAAGCTCGAAAACATCAATGCTGTATCAGCGCTGCTCAATCTGGTCGGATTTGATCCAGAGGTTCAGCCACTAACAGAGCACCCCCTCAACGATCTTGGGCAATACTGGAAAAATCGGCTTGAGAAAGCGACTTTTGAGGCTCTGGGTCACATGGTCGCTTCTCCGCATCGAGATGCCATCTTTGCTCTACTCACCGAAAAAAGTGGACATGGCAATTATCGTACCGCTTGTTATCAAGGACTTCCCTATTTTGGGGTCCGAAAAGAATATGCCGATACACTGATTGAAATGTTCCTCCAAAGACTTGAAGAGGAGAGAAACAATCGTTCTGGACAAGAAGAGACCATCAAAGCCTATCAGCATTTGATTGAAGTCGCATCAGAAGCCAAAGAAGGATTATACAAGTTCTTGATCAGTGACCGATACGATATGTCTTGGCTTCAGACTCAGTCTCTATTTGATGATGTGTATCTGCTACTCAAAGACGATGACCCCAGTGGGGATTTCCGTATGAAACTTCAAGTAGCAATCGATACCAACGGTTCTACACAGTACCAAGAAGAACTCTATCAATATCTTACTGGTCTTGACCCAAAAGTTCTTCTGGCATACTACCTCGAAAACCGAAGCTCATTCAATGAAAAGACCATTGCGAGACTCGAAGAGCAGCTATCTACAAGTCAAGCCTCTGATATCCTTACCGCATACGATGATATCGTGGCACGAATGATTCGTGAAGGCAAACAAACTACGGATGTATCTCCATTCATAGAAAGCACACTTCAAAAGCACAAAAATAATCTGAATGATGGTGAAAAAGATCAAATCGTTCACATTCTAAAACGATTGTCTGACGCACTCTCACTCGCATTGGATCATGCCTATCGCAACATCAAGCTCAGCTACAACACACAATGGGGACAAACCTTATCACATGATGTATGCCTACTCCTTGAGAATGTCGATGGACTTGATTGGAGTGCGGAACAAGATTCAAACCTTGAATCGTTGTTGCTTCCATTGGTACAGTCTAAAGGATTGTCAAAATCTGATTTCAGCACCATTTTCCGCTCGTATATGAATCGCGACAATGCAGATCATGAAAACATGAAGAAAGTGTACCAAGATGCCAGCACAACAATTCGTACGCAAATTGCAGAACATGTACGATCAAGTGATTCTCTTTCCAACTCTCTTATGTCGGTCGCCAAAAACGATCTCACGTCTATGCAACACATCGCCACAAACCAGTCTTCACGCGTCGAAAATCTTTGTATTCTCGCAAAAGAAGGTTCACTTGTATCCATTCAAATGCTGGTTCGTCTTGGTAAATCACAAGAGCTTTTTGATGTATTCAAAAATGTTCATGAGAAGCAGCCTCTCGCAAATAAAGTTATCAGCGCGATGGCACTTCTCAAAAGCGAGGAAGGAGAGAGTACTCTAGATAAAATCGGCGCAGACTTCCCTGCATTTTCAGCACAAGTGGAGAGAGCGAAACGCTACTCTACACAGCTAAGAACCCCTTACCCACGTACAGTGTAATTATTGGAGTATAGAAATGTCAGAAAGACAAAAACCAAAACAATATACTTATAAGGAAACCTTTTCGGGTGTGAGCTTTGCGCAAATTGAGCCTTCCCAATCGGTATATCTTTTCTCGGCACACAGCAGTACTGGGTCAGCAAGTATAACCATTCCAGCACAAGAAGTTCAAGCGTTTCGAGAATCACTGCTTGGCGTACTCGCTGTTGTTTCCCCTGGTTTTGGCTGGAAAGATCCCAAGGCTCCTGGAAGTCCTTCCTTTGGAAGCGGTTTAACAGGCTCAAAGGAGCTGTTCAACGCTATTCGTGAAAAGAACAAGGGTCGAAAAGCAGATGAAAAGATTTGGACCTCGTTGGATATGATGTACAGCATCACCGAACAAGGCATCTTATTTGAAGTGATAGATAAACGCGGAATACAGCTCGCGGCTCTTCTTCTCAAAAGCAGCGGATATGAAGGAGAAACGTCAACGGGATATGGACGCGTTGAGACAGGGAATTCTCTTGTCGATACAATATTTGCATTAAGCGGTCGAAGTCCTCTTACCCTACATATAGGAAAAGAGCTTTCTGTTGAATCTTCGGACTATGTTGGAACCATAGAAAAGACCTTCCCTGCTCCTCTCAAATGGTTGCGAATGAGCTTACAGCTTCAGGCTTCTTCCATGTTGCCGTCACAAAGCATCGAAATGGCTCCTATCGATCTCTATAATATAACCAGAGCACTTCATCTTCGTGCAGGAGATCAATCAATGAAAGTGTTGATGGTTGATGGCTTGTATCCTCGCGTGAGTATTGAACCATGGGATTGGAGTATGATCACTACGGGAGCACCATTCTCTGGTACAACACAACAGCTACAACTCATTGAATACGATGCCATTACTCGCTTTCAAGATCTCATTCCCTTTGTGCAAAAGATTTCCATACGCATGACCGGTGAAGCTCTGCCTTCATTTTGGAATTTATCTGGAGAACATTTTTCCGTCACACTGGGTATGGCAAACTTCCAACAAACCAATTGGACGAAAGGATTAATGCTCAATCAGGCATTACCCCGACTCGACAAACCCATTGACGAGATGGGCAATGTCGTCTCTACCTCTGATCATCATTCTGCCCTCACACACGGAATCCAAATGGGAGCCTACTCCATCAACATTGATGGAACCAGCTTCCGCAGGGATTTTGCTCGGGGTGCCGACATGCCCTCCCTCAAGTATCGATCAGGACAAGAGCGAGTGGCCTATGAATTGGTAGGAGAAGGAAAAGTACATGTTGCTTCCACCATAGAACCCAATGGACGACGAGTTCTCATGACTGCAATACAAAAACCTTTTGTACTTGGACTAGAAGATGATGCGGTATCCAAACTACAGTTGGCAATAAACAACCGTCCCGAACGAAATTACTCCACAGTATCAGAAAGTAAAAAAGATTTTCAGTACTCTATTCCTGTCTTTCAGCCTCGTCTTGCCATTCTCCCCAATGGTGCCACAAGGCTTCCACAATGTTCATGCACATATTTCCTCAAATATGGCGATAAGAAGATCTGCGCACACGTACAGGCATTGTATATTCAATATCTCCAGACATGTAAGACAAAAGATCCTGCAACGATTCAGTTGGACGATACCCTCTTGGTTAAGATTTCAGAGGATAGTCCATCAGAAGAGGTTCATACCCTTCGACTCCAAAATAAAAGGGTAATTGAAGAATGGGGTTCCTTCTTTGAACTCAACAATCAAACCTGCCGTCGTCAAGTTCTTGCCTTCAATCAAATTGATCAAGCTCGCAACTGTTTTCATCAACGAATTGAAACCTTGGAGAAACAAGGTTTTGTGCAAGCTGAATAACCATTACATCATTTTAAGAAGAGAAAAAACATGAGTACAGAAAACCAAAAAGCCCTCGTGGCACTGTGGAATGAAATCCAGCATGCTGGTGGTCGTGAAAGCTATATTCGAAATGAGCTGACACGTATGGGAATTGAGATTCCTGCTCGCGTAAAGATCACCAACATTCGCAATAAAGAAAAAAAAGCAGCATATATTGCGCTTCGCCAAAAAGAAGAAGAAGCGCGAGGCTTTATCAACAAAAAAGTTTGGGCAGCCTACCGCGCCACCCATATCGTAGATCTGGGTGATGGAATATTTTGGAAGGATCCAACAAAAGATTTTTACGACACACATGATCGAGCACAACGCAGAGAAGACAACGGTATTCCTGAATTGGAAACCGTTGATCAACTTGTAGAAGCTTTGAGCGAGGCATATGCAAACGGAGATAGTAACATTGAGCTTGATATCCCAACTCTTCGCTGGCTTTGCTATCATCGTGAAGTAGCCACCACGACACACTACAAATCTTTCTCAATCCCCAAAAAGACAGGTGGAAATCGTCAAATCTGGGCTCCGATGCCTCGCCTCAAATCCGTACAAAAATGGATTTCACGGAACATCGCCGAAAAGTTGGTTAATCACGGTGCAGCACATGGATTTATTTCTGGGCGCTCCATTCTAAGCAATGCAAGTGTGCATACCAACTCTAAGATTGTTGTCAGTATGGACCTTCAAGATTTCTTTCCTACATTTACATTTAATAGGGTCAAAGGAATCTTCCGGGCAGCTGGATATCTGGAAGGTATCGCAACTCTGCTCGCCTTACTGTGTACTGAAGCACCACGCAAAAAAATAAAGTTCCCCGACGAAAAGAACCCCGGGAAAGAAAAGTGGGTGTATGTAGCTTCAGGAGATCGATGCCTGCCACAAGGCTCTCCCGCTTCCCCATCTTTGACCAATGCAGCATGTTTACGTCTTGATCGTCGATTGGCTGGATATGCCACAAAATATGGATGGCGATATACACGTTATGCCGATGATCTCACTTTTTCATTCCCTGCAGATAGCGCCAAAAGCCCCAAAACAGATCTACTTATCAAAAGAGTACAAGAATTTGTTGTTTCAGAAGGCTTTATTGTCCATCCAAATAAAACAGACAAAATGGGAACAGGTGGCCAGCAAAAAGTAACCGGCTTAATCGTCAATGGAGTAGGAAAACCAAGAGTCTCCAAAGGCTTTCGAGACAATCTTCGTGCTGCCATCCACAACCAAGAGGAAGGAAAAGAGCTCATGTATGAAGAAGAATCATTAGAGACCTTAATGGGCTATGCATCATTCATCTTCTCAGCTGACCCGACAAAAGGAACGACTCTTATTGAAAAACTACAGGCACTGGAAGAAGAATAAGTCACTCTTTTCATTTTTATAATCAATTAGCCATCGAATGATGGCTATTTTTGATTTGAATGAATTCAAATATTGCAGACTCTAAAAAATAAAAGACCCGAGCTTTTGCTCGGGTCTTGTGTATTTCCGTATTCTTGTCATGGTAGAAGAGGCCCCATGACGTCTCCTTCGGGTTGTCGACCGGAAAGGAGGCGTCACACTTAGGCGGACTCTTGTGCTGGATGTAAAGATCGAATGTCGGAATGTGCTACACACACCGGAACATATATATATGTTCATTTGCGAAATACATATATATGTTAAGCTGTACAATTAATTGTGCAACTTCAATAATAAAATCAAATTAATATACACCTCATTCAACACCTAAATTCTAATGTTTTATAGGCACAATAAGGCACAAAAGATGATCGATAATATAACAATACTGAACATATGAATTTACATTCTAATCTGGGCATCCATGATAGGATGACTCAAGCTTCATCGTTCAATCGATGAGAAAAAGTAAAAGACCCGAGCATAAACTCGGGTCTTGTGTATTTCCGTATTCTTGTCATGGTAGAAGAGGCCCCATGACGTCTCCTTCGGGTTGTCGACCGGAAAG
>NYTD01000226.1 GCA_002683315.1 Deltaproteobacteria bacterium
CGTCGAACGTGACCGATATGAGCTGGATGTTCGTTGATTCTTCTTTTAGGCAAGACATCGGAGATTGGGATACATCCCATTCACTGATATCTTGGTTAAATTGAGTCTCAAAGAACATGCTGTCCATATTGGTCACACTTGATGTATCCCAATCTCCGATGTCTTGCCTAAAAGAAGAATCAACGAACATCCAGCTCATATCGGTCACGTTCGACGTATCCCAATCACTGATATCTTGATGAAAAGATGAATAGGCAAACATAGAATTCATATCGGTAACTTGTGAGGTATCCCAACGACCAATGTCTGGATTGAAATAGTGAATACAACAGCTAAAATACTCAGAAAACATCATAGACATATCGGTGATGCCACTTGTGCAACTCGATTCGACAGAGATCTGATCAAGTGAAAGTGCCAAGTCTCTCAATTCTGCTTCGTCTCGTCTGGTATATACAATGCCATCAACATACCCAGAATCTCCGACACTGGCATCTGGACATAGAATCGTAATCCCATTCGACGAGAGATAAAAGAGATCACATTCGGGGTCTTCTGTGGTGCTTCGTCCTGAAAAGTCACATATACCATCACAATCCATATCATGTATGGTGCTTGCATCGGTATCATCACAATCGTGTTCCGTAAAAAAACCATCACAGTCAGCATCTACGGATGTGCTTGTTAAAAGTATATCCGAATCATCACAGTCTGTACCAATTTGCACAATCCCCCCTGTACTTGACGTTGGATTGTTATCCCCGTAGCCGTCTCCATCAAAATCGGTCATACAATCGAAGATAGAATCCAGCTCCGCAGATCCCGGAAAGGTATCGTCATTTCCATCATCGCAATCTGTGCCTTGGTAGCCGATTGTATCGGGAAAGGATTCTACCGTTATATCTCCATAGCCATCTCCATCACGATCCAACATACACAACTCTGTAGAATCCAATGTGGCTATACCGGGATATGCTTGGTGATTGTTGTCATCACAATCACCCTCAGCGATGGAGTAGCCATCCTCATCATGGTCCTCAGGTATTGTATTTTCTTTGGTTGCGGTATCGTCTTGTGGTGTTTTGACTGCACAGGCGAAGTGTCCCCACAACATCGTGAACGGAAGTAAAAAAAATTGCATGGCAATCTCCCATATCTGGAGGGTATCCGTTTTTAACAATCGGCACAAAGTATTATACTTGAGACATGATGACTTGGAATCAACAATCAGATGTATACGTTACTTTGGTAATGGTTGTACAGCTATGAAAAGGATTTCAAGACTTTGATGTTGTAACAGTGATCAAATATGAGACCTCTGGTCTTATTATCGTACGTTGAACAGGGTATGTTAACTCACTTCTCTATTCATATACGCGCACATAGTCGATTTCGTAGCGTGTCGGAAATTCTAGATTCTCCACACTTCCACCAGCCGTGCCTCCCAATGCTAGGTTGAGCAAAATATAGTGTGGCTTTTGAAAGGGGTTTTCTCCCGAACAGGCCGCAGAGCCATTAATTGTGTTTGTGAGATCGACAGAGTTGATTTCGATACCATCAAGGTAAATCGTCATTCGCTCTTCACTTCGCACGAGTTCCCATAGATGAAATGCATCCGTCCATCCTTCTCCGAAACTCAATACATCCACTCGTTCAGCATCCCAAACAGGGGACCATGGTTGGTTCGATCCCCAGGCAAAATTTCCTAAGATTTCGCCTCCATAATTTTCCATAATGTCGATTTCTCCATTGGAGGGCCAGTCACATTCCAATCCCAGAGTCCAAATCGCAGGCCATGTTCCTTCCAAATTGGACACCTTTGCGCGCACGACCATTCTTCCATATTGCCAGTCAAAAATACCTTTGGTGTTGATGCTTGCTGAGGTGTACTCGATAAATTCTCGGCTTTGCTTCCAGTTTGTGGATGAGGGATCATAATTTGGGTTTTCCCGTTGTTCTGTACGTCCTTCGATGATCAGAATACCGTCTTCTTGAAATGCATTTTCTTGCTGATACCATTGCAGTTCTTGATTGCGTACAAATCCCTCTTCAAAAGTCCATTTGTTTGAATCTACCGTTCCGTTTCCTTCAAACTCGTCTGACCATACAATATTGAGAGGACCCTCTCCAACCTCTGTGAGCGTAAGGTTGTCTGCATAGCCACTCTCTTCGCCACTATGTTTGTATGCAAAGATTACCGCACTCGTGTTGGAAAGACCTGTAGAGAATATGAATTCATCTTCGCTATATGTACTGCTATCAAAGCTGACGAGTTTCTGTGGGCCTCCATAGGATTTTACACCGATAGACATACCATTTTCTCCTTCGACCTTGCCCCATCCGGACAGACGATAGGTAGTGTTGGGAATTAGCCCTTCAATCCGCTGTTCCGCACCATTTCCGCTGGTCGCCATAACCGACCACTGGCCATCTTGTGCATTGCTCTCAACTCGAGAGGCGCCCCCCCAGATATTCCAATGTTCGTCTTCCGCTTCAAAGCTCGGATTTTGTATGAGGTTTGGTGGTTCTACCGGTGGCTCATTTGCAGGCTCAACAGCCGTATCTTCTGCTGTGTCTGTGCTTTGCTCTTCCGCTGTATCATCCGCTGTATCATGCTCTTCTGTAACCTCAACACTTGTATCTGTGGTTTCTACTTCTGTCGCTGCGGTGTCTTGAAGGAGCACAGAACCGCTTCCGGAACAGGCGAAGTAACCCAATGCACTGATGTAATATGACATTTGTTTCTCTCTTTCGGTCTTTTCGTATCTCTAACCGTTTGCACCATGGTGTTCAGATTTTATCTTCATATGGTTTGTTTATACGTCTCAGCGATCAGTTTTACCTCGGATGTGCACACGTTTGATGGTTTTTTGTGACGTGTGTATTTCCAGTATAAGAGGAACCCTATCGAATGTGCAATGTCATTTCAAAGCCTGTATATATTGCTCAAAAATCTCTCGATCAACGGTTTTTTGGTTCCATATTTCGAAGACAAGAAGTTTAATTTTGGTGTCGATGGTTTGTTGTACTTCCATTCGGTATTTTTGGAAAGAATAATAGTCTGAATACGTATATGTATTCCATTGATTTTGAGCAAAAGAGACGGGATTATACCAGTAGCTGGAGCGGATAATTTTATTTTTTACTTCATTTCTCTTCTCAATGTGGGCAACCGCATCTTTGTTCATTTCATTGATAATTGCCCCAATGGATCTGCGAATGATTTTATCCTCTTTTGAGTCTTCTTTTCCATGTTTGGTTTTTGTGATTTCCGGATATACGGTACGCAATTTATCCAATAATACATCGGAAGAGAGTGCGTATGTGGCATACGTCTCCTTGCGGTTGGTATCAAGGTAGTCTGTCATGTAGTGAACAGGGACCTGTATACTCGCATATTGATGGACGGTTCCAGGAATGACTACGCATAGCAAAAGCCAAATGCTGATCATTTGAAATGCGCTGGCACTGCTACCCGAGCTGCGTATGAGCACAAAGAAAAACAGTATGGCAAAGAAGAGAGTGTATCCAATGGCAAGCAGCAGCAGTGAACCAAGTTCAGCAAATAAGAGATAAAATCCGTTGTTGATGAGGGCAACACCGACAACACAAGAGACTATGGCGAAAAGTAAGAGTGTGACATAAAAAGCAAAGCGAGTGCCCAGCCAGATTCGTATCGAACCATATTGAATGGTGATCAACTTTTCAAACTGCTTGTCTCTCTCTAGTCCTCCGATATTATAGGTTAAAATAACCAAAAGAAGCGGCAATAGATAAATAATTAGAAAAGAGAAATCGATATTACCTTGAAGCAAACGCTCTGGATTTGCAATTTCCTCGACCATATCATTGTCGTACGTAGTGCTCCAAAAAGAGATTTCTTTATAGTATCCATATTGTTCGGTCTGTCCGATGCCCAAAGGCAGCAGTATTGAAGGTTTTTTGATCGTGTAGGTTGGCGTATATCGCAAAGCCCAATACGGATCGTGGATATCAACCCAATCACGATCTTTTGGGCCCTTTTCTCCATTGGCAAACCATGTCAAAACGTTGTCTATCTCTTCTGCTTGTTCGGTTTGTATACGATCTATGATGTGCTCTTGTGAATGCTGTATATCAAAGCCGTTGTATATGGAATATAAACAGGCGATAAAAAATAGCAGACAGCTGATTACCTTAGATGGGGTCCGTCGAAAGTGTGTCTGTTCAAACATAAAGACGCGAATCGTTTTCATAATACCGACGCTTTTTTGGAAGATATGTGCAAAGACAAAGAGGAAACTGCAAACCAGAAGAGTAGAGCCAAGAAGTCAAGAATATACTTTGAGGCCAAGTTTGAAATTTTTGGTTGCTGATAGGTAAAGTCCTTGACCGATTGAAAAAATTCAGTGTCTGCTTTCCAGCCACGTTCACCTGTTTTTGCTCCACCAAAAGCATATTCATCATTCAAGGTTTTGATAAATACTCGACGATAGCGTTCTGCCTGCCTGAGAAATTCTAGGTGATGAAACATATCTGTTCCGGCTGTTCCCATGCTCAAGCTGTGTGTTGCGGAAAACGGATTGATGAGACCACCGTATTGAATAATGTTTTTCTGACGTCCCAGCTGTTGATATAACGCTCCAAAGTGTTTATCCCATACTTTGTTCCCATATTCTTCGTCTGCTTGCATCACAATACCAGCAAAATTTATAGGAAGATCTGTTAATTCTTCCACATTGTATTTTTTTAACGTCTCTTCTTCAAGCTTCTTTTTTCGCTCATCAGAAGGGTTGTGCCCATCGAGCCCTTTTTCTCTATCAGCTGTCATTGATGCTTGAAATTCGATTCGATTAGGCAAAGGGATTAGTTGCTCAACAGCATTTCCCGTTATTTTGGGAAGAAATATAGTCCAGCTCACCCAAATAACGGTCATGACTGACAGAGAGGCGGTTGCATTTTTGAACCAGAGAGAGAGACTAATGGTGAGATTAATTAAAACAAGGTAATACAACCCATAGCACGAGATAAGGAGAAATAATCGTGAGAGTATCTCTCGGTCAAGGTTTTGATAATTGAACATCAGTTGAACACACGTAGTCAACAACAACAATACGCATCCAATAGACCAAATGCTCATCACCTTTGCAAAAATAACCCTAGGGATTGTGGCTCCTTGGATCACCAAAAGCCGTAAACGACTGCTTTCTCGTTCTGATATATATGTATTAAAGGAAAGGAAAATCAAGAAGAGTGGGATCAGGAATTGAAACAGCAAGGATGGTTTAACCTTGCCAAATTTGGACATGCTCAAAGATTGAGATGCTTCAGAGTAGACGATTTCATTTTGTGTATGCCCCTCTAGACGAAGAACATTTCCCGTTACAGCATTAATCCCTTCATCGATACTGTTCAAAATGGAAATGGGCTTAAAGGCATAGCTTCCAAAGTGAGCAGCACGATGAGGATTGGAGGGTTCCATTGCATCCCATTGTGCTCGGATATGTTCATGAGCATGTTTTTGAGCATCCATCTGCTTGTTGTTTTGTACAATGCCCAGCCATGAAACCGAGAACAAAGAAAAAAGAAAGAAAAGAGATAAGTAACGGATGACTCGATTTCGAATAAATCCTCTCCACTCATTCACAAAGATATGGATCATGATTGCTCTCTCTAGTCTTTCATGAAGTTCAGATAGATATCTTCTAATTCTTTGGACGTAACGTCATTAGAGAGTATCTCTTTTACCAATCGACCTCTTTTTAGGATGCCAATACGAGTACATGTTTCTCGAACCCTGAACAGATCGTGAGAAGCCATCAAAATCGCAGCTCCATCTGCAGCAAGATTTTTCAGTAACGTAGATAATTCATTACTTGCAAGTGGATCCAATCCACTTGCAGGTTCATCGAGAAGATATACTTTTGCTTGTTTGGCCATTGCGATTGCAATACCAACTTTTTGACGCATTCCCTTGGAGTATTCTGATGTTCGTTGCTCGTGTGCTTCTCGTTGAAGTCCACATGTGGTCAAAAAATTGGACAGTTCGATTTGAGAGTAGGTTCTTCCAGCCAATGTACAGAAGTACTCTAGGTTTTCCAGACCACTCAAATATGGATACAACTGAACGTTTTCTGGTATATACCCGATCTCGTTGGACGTGATTGTTGAATCGTGCTCTGGATGGGTCATATGGATTGTACCGCTATCGGCCTGTAAAAAACCCAAAACCAAGTTTAAGGTTGTAGACTTTCCGGCACCATTTGCACCCAATAAACCATAGATATCACCAGAAGCAACCTTAAGACAAAGGTTCTCTAACGCTGTGTGATTCCGAAATGATTTATGAATTGAATCTAATGTAATCATGTATATAATTCCGATCCTGCATGATGTGTACTACGCTCAGAGTAATCTATCTACCAGCTCTACAACTATAATTCGTCAAGTTGTGTTTCAAAAGACCATGGAGCAAGTTCAAGCTGGGTTCCACCAGAAACAGGCTCCGTTTCATAGTCTTGCGAAATACGCACTTCTTGAAAAACCACTCCTAAGAGTTGACCTGCAAAGTCATCACCCGCATTGGTTCCCGTCTTTTCGATATGGATTTCGCCACCTTCCATCGGCATGTATGTGCTACTGCAGTCATAATGATTTCCATGCTCCACACAACCTGTTTGAAGAAGAACACATGTTCCACATGTTGCGTAGTTTGATTCAACATCATTAATGGTTATGCTTCCGGGAGATGAGATACCACCATATGATTCATAGATTTCAATTTTTAGTTGGCTATCACCATCCATCGCTTCCAGTAGCCATATTTGGTCATTGTTACTTATTCCTGTAGATGCTTGAACATTAGAAGGAGAAAAGATAAAATCTCCGCCGTAATTCGATTCTTGAGATTCTTCACAAGAATTACCATCCTCAGATATTGTGAAGCCATCATCACAATGGCAGTGCCCATCGTGGATTTCGCCATTTCCACCACAAATGGCGTCATTTGAAGAATCATTGGTGCAACCGGAACCGATTACACTCAAGAAAACAAGATTGAATAATGTATACATTTTTGACATTGTAATTCCTTTTTTACTGTGTTTATTAAAAAAATGAACTGTGAGGAGAGCTGATAGGGAGTCTTAATTACCCACTTGCCAGACCGTTACTCCTCCATGTGCATCAAGAGCAGCGAGCGCTCGATCATCAGGCCTCCAAAGTAGATCGGAAATGATCTCTTCTACAAGAGATGCTCCAATAATATCACCGTTTCCACTGTCATCGAGCGACCATACAATTACAGCTCCATCACGAGCACCAGATGCCAAGTGAACACCTTGGTGTGCAAAAGAAAGTTTTGTAATGGGTTGAATGTGAATCTCAAGCGTACCGGGCTTGGTTCCTTCTGGTCCTTCTCCTTGGAAATTCCAGACAGTTACAGAATTACCACCACCAGTAGCAAGAAATCGACCAGATTCATCAAACGATAGTGCAGATGGTTTTCCATGATAGCCAGCCATCATCGAATCTTCACCAGTGGACCGACGCCAAAAATGAACAGACTTATCTTGGCTACCACATGCTACGATATCTCCATCAGGACTTACACTCATGGAAACCAAGGAACCCTTCCACTCGAATGTTTCATGTATTTCTCCCGAAGATGCATCACAGAAGGCGACTTGACCATAGCAAGCGGTAGCAATTTCATTGTCTTTTGACCATTGGATTGCACTGACCGTACTAGGATGATCGGCAGATTTCCAAATTTCACTGCCATCTTTACGATACATGTGAACACGTCGAGCGATAGAAACTGCTAATAATTGACCATCTGACGACCAGAGCAAAGTATCGACCCATCCTCTACCCAGATTAATCTCTTGCAGTAGTTCTCCTTTTTGGGCATTCCAAAGCATAAATGTACCATCCTGACCACCTGTGGCCAAGATATTTTCATGAGGATGCATAGCCATACAGAGCAAACCATCACGATGTGTTCTTTTTTGTTCCCATAATACTGTCCCGGATTTTCCCTCAAATCCATAAATTCCACCAATAGAATCACCGACGACCAATATCGTTCCATTGGGATTCCAAGCACCACAGATGGCATAGTCATCTACGGTAGCATACCATCCTTCTAGGAGAATCCCTTTTGGTTTGTTCTTACCTAGACCAGACATGCTTCAAATCCTTTTCGAATGCCTTCCTCATCTAGATTACGCCCGATGAAAACCAGCTGGTTGCGACGTACAGCATCTCCCCAAGGCTTTTCAGGTTGTCCGTCGAAAAGCATATGAACACCTTGAAAAACAAAACGCTTATCTTGACCTGCAAGACTAATAAATCCTTTCATACGAAAGATGTCGATACCGGACTCAGCCAACAGTCTACTAAGCCAAGCATTCAATCTGTTGGGGTCAACGTCTCCTTCTTTTTCTATTGCAATGGAACCGACTTCATCATCATGCTCGTGTTGTGCCACCCAAATTCGCTCACATTCCGTGGGAACAACATCACCATTCGCATTGATTACCTGCATATCAAATTCTTCTGCCGTATGCTGTGCAAAAAGTCCGATCTGTATGCTCGAATCGATTTGCACGTAAAATGACTTTCTTCCTGATGCTTGGAGTTGCAGTTCGATGTGGCTCCCCATAGTTAGATCGCTTTCTGGCTCTGATGCAGCTGCTGGTTCCGCGTAACGTCGAACACACCATTCTGCACCTTCTCGCAAAGATGCATCGTCTGTATTTTGCTCGGAAACAATCACCAACGACATCGTAGGATCTGGGCCTTCTGCGAGGCTGATTTCGTATCTTCCTGGTTCAAGAGAGTATACTCCTGTCCATTCAAAGGGATACTCTGGCTCAAGGAATGTCGGACGACGCTCCAGAACTTCATCCAAGTTAAATGCCTCTAAGTTTAGTACAGTTTCAACAGGAACACTTGCTTTTTCTGTTCGTACCACTCTTGCCATACGGTTCATGTCTCGAAGTCGTACTTCTAGTGCATCCAATGCTTCATCATCGACCAAATCTTTTTTGTTGAGAATAAGTACATCTGCAAAAGCGATTTGTTCAGTGCTTTCATCACTGCGACCAAGTTGCTGTTCGATATGAGCTGCATCGACGAGTGTCACGATTCCATCTAAAGAAAACTCGGATTGAATTTCTTCATCCATGAAAAATGTTTGGGCTACGGGACCAGGGTCGGCAAGTCCTGTTGTTTCCACCAAAACGTAATCAAATTTATCTCGACGCTTCATCAGATTACCAAGAACACGGATGAGGTCTCCTCGTACAGTGCAGCATATACATCCGTTAGACATTTCAAAGATCTCTTCATCTGCATTGATGACCAAAGCTTGATCGATGCCTACTTCACCATATTCATTTTCAATAACAGCAATGCGTTTTCCATGTTCTTCACTCAATATACGGTTGAGTAGGGTTGTTTTTCCAGAACCAAGGAAACCGGTAAGGATTGTGACGGGGACTTTTTCATGTATGCTCATAATTTAACTCCTAGAATTACTTTTGGATGTAGAAAATTGTTTGAAATGTATGTTTTGATATTCAAAACCCCATGCAGAACAGACTTGTTCAAGATCCTCGGGGTTGATAGATTGAATATCCTTGTGTAATCTGTGCTGTATTTGGTTTGTTTTGGGAGGAATAAGTCCGATTACGGTCTCTATTGGTGCACAGTCCGCTTCAA